>NZ_JSEH01000027.1 GCF_000801335.2 Desulfovibrio sp. TomC | reverse complement strand
CCGGACTGGACGCCACCCAGCTGACCAGCCTGTCCGCCACCCAGATCCAGGCCTTAAGCAGCGCAGCGGTCGGCGCTTTGAACGAAACCCAGCTGGCCAGCCTGGATAGCGTATTTCTCCCGACCCTCTCGGCCACGGCCATCGCGGGCCTGACCACCACCCAGATGGCCGCCCTGACCGCCACCCAGCTGGCCAGCCTGGCCACCACTCAGATTTCCGCCCTGACCGCCGCCCAGATCGCCGCCCTGAACGCAACGCAGCTGGCGAGCCTCTCCGCCACCCAACTGGCCCGGTTGACGGCGGCGCAGGTCGGGGCGATTTCCAGCACGGCCGCCGACGGCCTGACCGCCGACCAACTGGCAACCCTGACCATCACCCAGATCCGGGGCTTGTCCGGCGCGGCGCTCAGCGAACTGAACCAGACCCAGATGGCCGCCCTCTCCGACACCCAGCTGGCCGCCCTGACCGCCACCCAGCTGCGCGGGCTGAACAGCACCGACGTGGCCGAACTGACCACCACCGAACTGGCCGCCCTCAATAAGATGCAGATCGCCGCCCTGACCGCCACCGCCGCGACCGGTCTTTCCGCTCCCCAACTGGCCGCGCTGACCAGGACCCAAATCCAGGCGTTGAACGCTGCCCAGACCGCAGCCCTCACCACCACCCAACTGGCCGTCCTGAGCACCGCCCAGATGGCGGCCCTGACCCCGGCCGCTTTGTCCGGCCTGACCGCCACGACCTTGGCCGGTCTGGCCGACACCCAGCTGGCCGCCCTGACCGCCACCCAGATCGCCGGCCTTGGCGTCGACGCGATAAACGGCTTGAGCCAAACACAGATCGCCGGCCTGACCACCGCCCAGGTTGCCGGTCTGACCGCCGCCCAACTCGCTGGCCTCAGCACCACGGCGACCCAGGCCCTGACCCCCACCCAACTGGCCGCCCTGAACAGCAGGCAGATCAAGCAACTTTCCGGCACTGCCGTCAGCACCCTCACCGCCACCCAGATGGCCGCCATGTCCGCCACCCAGATTTCCTCCCTGACCGCCACCCAGATCCAGGGACTGACCAGCACTGACGTCAGCGAACTGAACGCAACGGAATTGGCCGCCCTGACCTCGACCCAGATCGCCGCGCTGACCGCCACCGCCCTGGAGGGACTGACCGCCGCCCAGACGGCCCTGCTCACCACCACCCAGTTGCGTGGCCTGGGCAGCACCTCGGCCGGAAGCCTCACGACCACCCAGGTCATGGCCATGAACCCGACTCAGGTGGCCGCGCTCACCGCCACGAGCCTCCGTGGTCTGACCGCTGCCGTCCTGGCCAGCCTGTCCACGACCCAACTGGCCGCCATGTCCGCAGCCCAACTGGCCGCCCTGGGAACCACGGCCATCGCCGGTCTGACCGCCACCCAGGCGGCGAGCCTGACCGAAACCCAGTTGCACGGCCTGACGCCATCCCAACTCGGCGCACTGACCACTACGGCCGTCGCCGCCTTGGGAACGAGCCAGATTGCCGCCCTGACCACCACCCAGGTCAAGAGTCTGAGCAGCACCAACATAAGCGCCCTGACCGCAACCCAGATGGCCGCCCTGTCCACCGCCCAACTGGCCAGTCTCACCGCCAGCCAGATCCGGGGCATGTCCGGCACCGACATGGCGGAACTGACCACTACCGAACTGGCCGCCCTGACCGCGGCCCAGTTTGCCGCGCTGACCGCCACGGCCCTGACCGGGCTGACCGGGACGCAAATGGCCGCGCTGACCACCACCCAGGTCAAGGGCCTGTCCAGCTCGGTGGTGGCCGCCCTGTCCGAAACCCAGTTGTCCGTCTTGTCGGCCAGCCAGATCGCCGCCCTGACCCCGACCGCCCTGTCCGGCCTCACCGCCACCGAAGCCGGGCAGCTTACCGCCACCCAACTGGCCGTCCTGAATCAGACCCAGATGGCCGCCCTGTCCGCCACCTCCCTGTTCGGCCTGACCCAGACCCAGCTGGCCGGTCTGGCCACCACCCAGCTGGCCGCATTGACCGGCGCACAGGTCGGCGCACTCGGCTCCAGCCAGCTCGCCGCCTTACGCGAGACCCAGATTGCCGCCCTGTCAGCCACGGGCGTCGCCGGCCTGGACGGCGCGCAAATCGGGTCCTTGTCCCTGACCCAGCTGGCCGCGCTGGGAACCACCCAGATAGCCGCCCTGTCCACCTCGGCCATGGCCGGCTTGACCTCAAGCCAGATAGCGGGACTGGCCGCGACGCAGTTGGCTGCTCTGACCGTCAAGGGGCTCAACATGTTAAGCGACAGCCAGATTGCCGCGCTGTCCACCACCCAGATAGCCGCCCTGACCACCACCCAGGTCAAAGGCCTGACCCAGACCCAGATCGGCGATCTGTCCGCCACCCAGCTGGCCGCCCTGACCACCACCCAGCTGGCCGCCCTGTCCGGCACGGAAATCGCCGGTCTGACCTCGACCCAGTTGGCCGCCTTGCCGGCCAGCCAGATCGCCGCCTTGAGCACCAGCCAACTGGCCGCCCTGACCACGACGGCTCTCGCCGGACTGACCGCCACGACCCTGGCCGCCCTGTCCACCCGACAGATCGCCGCCCTGACCTCCGGCCAGATGGCCGCTCTGGGGACCACCCAGTTGGCCGCCCTGACCGCCACCCAGTGGTCGGCCATGACCGCCGCCCAGATCCAGGGCCTGACCGAAACCCAAATGGCCGCCTTGTCCGCCACCCAGATGGCCGGCCTGACCGCCACCCAAATAGCCGCCCTGACCGCCACGGCCATAACCGGCCTGACCGTCACCGCCATGGCGGCCCTCAGCACCACCCAGATGGCCGCCCTGACCGCGGCCGACATGGCCGTCCTGACCGCAACACAGCTCACCGCCCTGAGCACCAGCCAGCTTGCAGCCTTGACCACGACCCAGATGGCCGCTCTGAACACGACGGCCGTGGCCGGTCTGACCACCACCGAACTGGCCGCTCTGACCGGGGAACAATTCGCCGCCCTGACCTCCACCCAGATCGGAGCCTTGACTGAAACCCAGGTTGCGTCCCTGAGCACGACCCAGTTGGCGTCCTTAAGCATCAATCAGATCAGCGGAATGGGCGACACCCAGGTGGCAGCCCTGTCTCTGGGCCAATTGGCCGCCCTGTCGGCCACCCAGCTGGCCGCCCTGACCGTGGCCGGCGTGGACGGTTTTAGCAGCACCAAGATCGCGGCCCTGACCGCCACCCAGCTGGCGGCCCTGACCACCACCCAGATAAGCAGCTTAAACGACAACCAGATCGCGGCCATGAGCACGACCCAGCTCAACAGCCTGAACATGACCCAGCTGCGGGCCATCAGCGCCACCGGCATTGCCGCCCTGACCAGCACCCAGCTTGACAGCCTCTCGGCCACCCAGATTTCCTCCCTGACCGCCACCCAGGTCGGGGCACTGACCGCCACCGAAATGGCTTCGCTGTCCGCCACCCAGATGGCCGCCCTGTCCGCCACTCAAATGGCCGCCCTGTCCGCCACGGCCGTGGCCGGATTGACCGCCGCCGAACTGGCCGGACTGACCACCCGCCAGCTGGCGGCGCTCACCTCCACACAATTCGGCGCGCTGACCACCACCCAGATCGGCTCCCTGACCACTGACCAGATCGGCTCCCTGACCACCTCGGAAATCGCCGGTCTGACCGAAACGCAGGTCGCGACCCTGAGTCAGGACCAGTTGGCCGCCTTAAACGCCACCCAGACGGCGGCCCTGTCCTCCGCCGCAGTCGGAGGCCTGACCACCGCCCAACTGGCCGCGTTGTCCATGACCCAGCTGCGCCAGCTGACGCCCACCCAGCTCGGAGCCCTCTCGACCACCCAGATGGGCGTGCTTTCCACCAGCCAGATCGACGCCCTGACCCCGACCCAGATCCGGGGCCTCTCCGGCACGGAACTGGCCGCCCTGACCGAGACCCAGGTGGGTGCGCTCAATCAAACGCAGCTCGCCACCCTGACCGCCACCCAGCTCGGCGCGCTCACTGCCACCACCCTGGCAGCGTTTACCGCCACCCAGCTCGGCGTCCTGACCGTGACCCAGATGGCGGCACTGTCCACCTCGGCGGTGGCCGGACTGACCGCCACCGAACTGGCCGCCCTGACCACCAGACAACTGGCCGGACTGACTGCCTCCCAGATCGGGGCGATCCCTGCCGCCCAGCTCGGCGCCCTGACCACCACCCAGCTCGGCGTCCTGACCGCCACGGAAATCGGCGGCCTGACCGCAACCCAGATCGGCGCACTGAGCACCACCCAGCTCACGTCCCTCTCCACCACCCAGTTGGCCGCCCTGTCGGCCGACGCCGTGCCGGGACTGACGGAAAGCCAGCTTGGCGCCTTGTCCACGACCCAGTTCGCCAAGCTCACCGCCGCCGAACTCGGGGCGCTGACCACCACCCAGGTGGCCGGCCTCCCGGCCACGCGCCTGGCGGCCCTGTCCGCCACCCAGATGGCCGGACTGACCGCAACCCAGATCGGCAGCATGACCGCCACCCAGACCGCGGCCCTGTCCGCCACCCAGGTGGCCGGACTGACCACGACCCAGATGGGCGGCCTGACCGCTACCCAGGTGGCCGCGCTCTCCACCAGCCAACTGGCCGTCCTGACCCCGACCCAGATGGCCAAGCTTTCGACCACGGCCGTGACCGGACTGACCGCCACCGAATTCGCCGACCTGACCGCCAAGCAACTGGCCGGTCTGACCGCCACCCAGGTGGCCGCCCTGACGACCACCCAGATCAGCGGCCTGACGGCCCATGCCCTCGACGCCCTGACCCGCACCCAGATGGCCGGACTGACCGCCACCTCCGTGGCCACCCTCACTGCCGCCCAACTGGCCGCCTTGGCCACGACCCAGATTTCGGCCCTGTCGACGTCGGGCGTCTCGGGCCTGAGCGCCACCCAGATCACCAGCCTGACGACGACCCAGTTAAACGCCCTGACCGCCAGTGAAATGGCGGCCCTCTCCACCACGGCCCTGTCAGGGCTGACTGCCGGGACCATTGACGCCCTGACCACCACCCAGCTGGCCAGCCTGTCGGCCACCGGCATGGCGGCCCTGTCCACCACGGTCGTGGCCGGCCTGACCACCACCCAGCTGGCTGCCCTGACGACCACCGAACTCGGCGGCATGGCCTCCACCCAGGCCGCAGCGCTGTCCACCACCCAGCTCGTCAGCCTGACCGCCACCCAAATCAAGGGCTTGTCCACCACGGCCATAAGCGGCCTGACCGGAACCCAGATGGCCGCCCTGACCGCCACCCAGATGGCCAGCCTGACGGCGACCCAGATCGCGGCCCTGTCGCCCACGGCCATTGCCGGCCTGACAACCACCGAACTGGCGGCGCTCACCACCACCCAGTTTGCCAGCCTGTCGGCCACGGGCATTACCGGCCTGTCCGCCACCCAGCTGGCCAGCCTGACCACGGATCAGGTCAAGCTCCTGGGCGTCACGGCCATGAGCGGCCTGACCGCCGACCAGGTCGCGGGTCTGACCGCCACCCAGATCGAGACCCTGAGCGCCACCCAGATCGCTGCCCTGGGAACTGCCGGGATATCCGGACTGGCCGCCACCCAACTGGCCAAGATGAATCATACCCAGTTCGCCGCCCTGTCCTCGACCCAGATCGGCGCACTGACCACGACCGCCATCGCCGCCCTGTCCACCACCCAGATCGCGGACCTGACCACCACCCAGATCGATGGTCTGGGCCGGATGCAGATTCGCGCCCTGGAGACCACCCAGATTACCGCGCTGTCCACCACCCAGCTGGCGTCCCTGGACGCCACCCAGGTGTCGAGCCTGACCGGCACGGAACTGACGAGCCTGCTGCCCACCCAGTTGGCGGCGCTTAGCTCCACCCAGGTCGGGGCCATGACCGCCACCCAGCTTGGAACCATGGCCGAAACGCAAATCGCGGCCCTGTCGCCCAACCAGCTGGCCGGGCTGACCACCACCACCGTGGCCAAGCTGACCGCGACCACCATTGCCGCCCTGACCACCACCGAAATCGAGGCCTTAAGCGCCACCCAGATCGATGCGTTTACAACGACCCAGCTTGCCGGTATGACTCCACAACAACTGGCCGCCATCAAAAGCGCGCTGGCTTAGGGGACGGTCCCCGGATGGAGCATGTGGCACGAGCAACGCAACGGATACGTCGGAGCGGCCCTGAGACCGTATTCCGGCACAGACACGCAAGGACACAAGCAGCACCATGTCCAATGATGTTTTGTCTCCGGCCCTGATACAGTCCATGGTGGGGAGCTTAAGCGTCCCGGATCTCATTCGGACCACCGAGACCTTCAAGCAAAGCGGTCAGGCGGCTTCCGTCGAAGCAGCCTATGCGGCCTGGATCGGACACAACCCGGACGATCCGCTCCTCTATGCCGTGTTGTTTAATTATTCCGTGGTGCTTTCCGATGTCGGCAAGCTTGCCGAGGCCCAGCAGCGCCTGGAGCAGGCCATCGCCCTCAATGCCGATTTCATGCCGGCCTACATCAATCTCGGCCGCATCTACGAACGCCAGGGCAAGGTCGGACTGGCCATTATCCAATGGTCGGCGGCCCTGGCCCGGATGGCCGCCGTCAACGGCCCGGCCGTCACCCACAAGACCACGGCCCTCAATCAAAGCGCCCGAGCGCTCGAGGGTGTCAACCAGGACGACGCCGCCGAGAACATGCTGCGCGAGAGCCTGGAACTCGACGGCCGGCAACGCGAGGTCATCCAGCATCTGGTGGCCCTGCGCCAGCGCCAGTGCAAATGGCCGGTGACGCTTGCCTCCGAGCGCGTGGAGCGAAGCCTCCTGGTCGACGGCATGTCGCCCCTGTCTGCTGCCGCCTATACCGACGATCCCTTGTGGCAGCTGGCCCTGGCCGACCACTACAACAAGCTCGACGTCGGCATCCCGGCAGGGGCCATGACCGCCTGGCCAAAGGCCGTCCGGAACGGGGCAGCTCCCCTTCGCATCGGCTACCTCTCCTCGGACCTGCGCGAACACGCCGTGGGCTATCTCATGCACGAGGTTTTCGGCCTGCACGACCGCAGCCGGGTGGAGGTCTTTGCCTATTACTGCGGCATTGACGCCGCAGACCCGCTCCACCGGCATTTCCAGGCCACGGCCGACCATTTCGTGCCCATAAGCCAGCTCGACGACGCTGCCGCGGCCAAACGCATCGCCGATGACGGCATCCATATCCTGGTCGATTTAAACGGCTATACCCGCGACGCCAGGCTCAAACTCGTGGCCCTGCGCCCGGCCCCGATCATTGTCAACTGGCTTGGCTACCCCGGGACCATGGCCAGCCCCTACCACCACTACCTGATCGCCGACGACTGGATCATTCCCGCCTCCCACGAGGCCTATTATTCCGAAAAGATCCTGCGCCTGCCCTGCTACCAGCCAAGCAACCGCAACCGGACCGTGGCCCCGGACCGCCCCGGCCGGGCCGAGGCCGGGTTGCCCGAAGACGCCATGGTCTATTGTTGTTTTAACGGCGCGCACAAAATCCACCACGCCACCTTCGAGCGCTGGCTCGCCATCCTGGCCCGGGTTCCCGGCAGCGTGCTGTGGCTGCTGGGGAGCGGCGACGACGTCAACGCCCGTCTGCGGGCGCAGGCCCAAAGCCGGGGCATCGACCCCGAGCGGCTGGTCTTCGCCCCCAAAGCGGCCAACCCGGCCCATCTGGCCCGCTACGCCCTGGCCGACCTGTTCCTGGACACCACGCCCTATGGCGCGCACACCACCGCCTCCGACGCCCTGTGGACCGGGGTGCCGGTCCTGACCGTCAGCGGCCGGTCGTTCGCCTCCCGGGTCTGCGGCAGTCTGGTGCATGCCGCCGGCCTGCCGGAACTGGTCTGCGACACGGTGGACGCCTACGTGGAGCGGGCCGTGGCCCTGGGCAATGATCCCGCCGCCCTGGTCCCGCTGCGGCAGCGTCTGGCCGCCGCCCACGACAGCGCCGCGCTCTTTGACATGCCCGGTCTGGTGGCCGGCCTCGAAGGGCTGTACGAGACCATGTGGCAGGCCTTTGCCGCCAAGGCCC
The DNA here is from genome assembly GCF_000801335.2 of Desulfovibrio sp. TomC. Classification (NCBI taxonomy): domain Bacteria; kingdom Pseudomonadati; phylum Thermodesulfobacteriota; class Desulfovibrionia; order Desulfovibrionales; family Desulfovibrionaceae; genus Desulfovibrio; species Desulfovibrio sp. TomC. Next base: position 55,806 of record NZ_JSEH01000027.1, on the reverse strand, counting down.
TGCCGCGCCCGGATCTGGCCAACCTCGACGTCTACCTGGAAGTCGGCAGCCAGTTCGACCACGAGGGCTCCGAGGTGCAGCGCATCGAGGACTACCAGGGCTGGTGGGCCGAACGTCTGGCCCGGCGCAACCAGCTGCGCCCCATCTCCCGCGACCGCCGGCTGGCCACAGACCCGGCCGTCTATTTCTAACGCCCGACCTCCCCGACAGCCCTTTTCCGCCCCTGACCGGACAGTCCGCCAGCCGCCGATGGAGACCCCCCTCCATCGGCGGCCGGCCTGCGGCCTTGCCCGCCTTCCTGCCCCAACGCGCCGTCCTGGCGGCCCGACACGCCCTCGTCCCGGTTTGATCATCAAACGGTAACGGCTTGCAGGGAGTATCCCGGACACTGCGTCGTGGCTGGTCCTGCCAAGCGGCCGCACCGGCCACACGCCGTACAACTTTCCCCCCGACCCAGCGGTCGACCCAAATTCCGGAGGAACATCCGCCATGCAACGCATCATTCTGGCCCTTGCCCTTGTCCTGGCCCTGGCCGCCCACGCCTTCGCGGCGGAAATCCTGGTCTACACCGCCCTGGAAGACGACCAGATCCCCCGCTACATCAAGAGCTTCAAGGAAAAACACCCGGACATCGACGTCAAATTTGTGCGCGATTCCACCGGCATCGTCACGGCCAAGCTCTTGGCCGAAAAGGACAATCCGCAAGCCGACGTCGTGTGGGGCCTGTCTGCCGTCAGCCTCATGCAGTTCAAGGCCGCCGGCCTGCTTGAGCCTTACACCCCGGCCGACGGCGGCAAGGTGCTGCCCTCGTTTAAAGACGCGGGCACGCCTCCGGTCTGGTACGGCATCGACGCCTGGATGACCGGCTTTTGCGTCAACACCGTGGAACTCGAAAACAAAAAACTGCCCATGCCGACGTCTTTCGCCGACCTCGTCAAGCCCGAATACAAAGGGCAGGTGACCATGCCCAACCCGGCCTCCTCGGGCACGGGCTTTCTCACGGTCTCGGCCATCCTGCAGCTGATGGGCGAAGAACAAGGCTGGGCCTATCTCGACCAGTTAAACGACAACATCTCAAGCTATACCCATTCCGGTTCCAAGCCCTGCAAACTGGCCGGCACCGGCGAGTCCACCATCGGCATCTCGTTCGGGTATCGGGGCATTCAGCAGAAGAAAAAGGGCGAGCCCATCGAGACGGTTTTCCCCAAGGAAGGCTCGGGCTGGGACCTGGAAGCCAACGCCCTGGTCAAAAAGGCGGCCATCAAGCCCGAGGCCAAGACCTTCCTCGACTGGGCCGTATCCCCCGAGGCCATACAGGAATATGCCCAAAGCTTCGCCGTTACCGGCTACCCCACCGGCACGCCCATTCCTGAGGGCTACCCGGCCGAGCCGACCAAACAAATGATCAAAAACGATTTCGACTGGGCGGCCAAAAACCGCGACGCCATCCTGGCCGAATGGACCAAACGCTACGACGGCAAGAGCGAACCCAAAAAATAAACGTAGCGGCAACCACTGCGGGCGGGATGCAGCTTCCCCGCAGTGGTTGCCCCAGGCCGGTCTGGCGGGCAGACATTTCCCCCGCCAGACCGGCCCGGGGCAACCGGATCACGGACGGCACACCATGGATCAGACACCGGACGCCGGCGGCAGTTATCTGGCCGCGCAACACGTGGTCAAACGCTACGGCCGCTTCACCGCCTTAAACGATGTGGGTTTTACAGCGGGCAAGGGCGAATTCATCAGCGTGCTTGGCCCCAGCGGCTGCGGCAAGACCACCCTGCTTCGGGTGGTGGCCGGCCTGGAACGCCAGGACGCCGGCCGCGTGGTCATCGCCGGCCGCGACGTTTCGGCCTTGCCGGTGTCGCGACGAAACGTGGGCATCGTCTTTCAGTCCTACGCCCTGTTTCCCAACCTGACCGCGGCCGACAACGTGGCCTACGGCCTGCGCAGCGGTCCCCAGGCCGGCGGCAACATCGCCCGCCGGGTCAACGAACTGCTCTCCCTGGTGGGCCTGACCGGGCTGCAGGGCAAATATCCGGCCCAGCTCTCGGGCGGCCAGCAGCAACGGGTGGCCCTGGCCCGGGCCATGGCCCTTTCCCCGGACATCCTGCTTTTGGACGAACCGCTCTCGGCCCTGGACGCCAAGGTGCGCGCCCGGCTGCGCAGCGAAATAAAGGGCCTGCAAACCCGCCTGGGGGTGACCGCCGTCATGGTCACCCACGACCAGGAGGAGGCCCTGACCATGGCCGACCGCATCCTGGTCATGGATCACGGCCAGGTGGTCCAGCAGGGCACGCCAAGGACCATCTACGACCGGCCGGCCACGCCCTTTGTGGCCGCCTTCATTGGCTCCATGAATTTCCTGCCCGGGGCGCAAAAACGCGGCCAGGGCGTCTACCAGCTGGGCCGACGCACGGTTGCCGTCTGGCGCGAACCCCAGCCGATCGAGACCGGCCAGACCGCCACCCTGGGCATCCGCCCCGAGGACGTGGTCCTTGGCCATGAAGAACTGCCGGCCGATGAACGCCTGCCGGCCCGGGTGTCGGGCCTGGAATTTCGCGGCGCGACCACCCGTGTGAGCCTGGCCCTGGCCGATCCCCGGCCCGAAACCGCCCTTGAGGCCGATCTGCCCGCGGCCAAGGCCCGGGAACTGGGCCTGGAAACCGGCCGTATCCTGCAAATCGTCCTGCCCCCCGACCGGGTCAGCGCCTATCTGGCGGCCTGACCGGACAGGACGGCAAACCGTTTCCCTCCCCGGCCCGGCTGCGGCAGGAAACGCCATCGGAACCGACATGACCCGCCACGCCGTCCTGAGCGTCCCGGACCAGTCCGACTGGCGGGAACCGTTTTTCTCCGAACGCCGGATCCGGACGCTCCTGCTCCTGGGGGTGGTGTTGTGGCTGGGACTGGCAGTGGTGCTGCCCCTTGGCCAACTCCTGGCCAAAAGCCTGTACGACGGCAACGACGCCTTTGTCGGACTGGCCAATTTCCGGGCCTATTTCGCCAACCCGGCCCTGTCCCGGTCCTTGGCCAACAGCCTTCGCGTGGCCCTGGCGACCACGGCCCTGGCCGTGCCCCTGGGCTTTGCCTTTGCCTACGGCCTGACCCGCACGGCCATGCCGGGCAAGGGATTTTTCCGGGGGCTGGCCATGGCCCCGCTTTTTGCCCCCACCCTCCTCTACGGCATCACGCTGATCTATCTGTTCGGGCGAAAAGGCCTTGTGACCACGGGCTTTTTCGGTTTTTTCAGCCGGGTCCTCGGCGTTGACGCCGGCTGCGACATCGGCCTGTACGGCCCGGTCGGCATCGTCATCTCCGAGACGATCTTCACCTTTCCCCAGGCCATGCTCATCCTGTCCATTGCCCTTCGCACCACCGACGCAAGGCTTTACGAGGCAGCCCGGTCCCTTGGGGCCTCGCCGGCCCGCATCTTTTTCACGGTGACCCTGCCCGGCGTCAAATACGGCCTGCTCTCGGCGGTTTTTGTCTGTTTCATTCTGTCGTTTACCGATTTCGGCGCGCCCAAGGTGGTGGGCGGGCCCTACAACGTGCTGGCCACCGACATCTACAAGCATGTGATTGGCCAGCAGAATTTCGCCATGGGAGCAACCGTCGGCGTGGTGCTGCTCTTCCCCACGCTCCTGGCCTTTTTCCTCGACCGGCTGGCCCAGCGCCGCCAGGCCTCGCTTATCGTGGCCCGGGCCGTGCCCCTGCCGCCGTGCCAAACGATCTGGGTCAACCGTCTGTATTTCGTTTTTTGCAGTTGTATTGCCTTCTTATTAATCACATTCCTGGCCACAGCCCTGTTTGCTTCCCTGGTTCGCGTCTGGCCCTATGACCTGTCCCTGTCGCTGCGCCACTTTCGCTTCGGCGACATGGGCGGCGGCGGCTACGCCGCCCTTGGCAACAGCATGGCCATGGCCGTTCTCTCGGCCGTCATCGGCACGGCCGCCACCTTCGGCTCGGCCTATCTCGTGGAAAAAACCCAGGGGGCCTCGGCCCTGCGCCAGACGGCCTATTTCCTGGCCATGGTCCCGCTGGCCCTGCCGGGCCTGGTCATCGGCCTGGCCTACATCTTTTTTTTCAACGCCCCGGGCTGGCGCCTGGCCGGCGTCGATCTGCCAAACCCGGTGCATTGGCTCTACGGCACCATGGGCATCCTGGTGCTTGCCAATGTCGTGCATTTTTATTCGGTGTGTTTTCTGACCGCCACCACAGCGCTCAAGCAGCTCGACAAGGAATTTGAAGCGGTCTCGGAGTCCATGGCCGTGCCCTTCTACAAGACCTTCTGGCGGGTCACTGTGCCGGTATGCCTGCCGGCCGTCCTGGAAATCGCCCAATTTCTCTTTGTCAACGCCATGGCCACGGTCTCGGCCGTGATCTTTCTCTACAGCGCCGACATCCCGTTGGCCTCGGTGGCCGTGGCCAACATGGACGACGCCGGCGACACCGCCCCGGCCGCAGCCATGTCGGTGTGCATCGTGGCGGTCAGCATTCTGGCCCGCCTGCTCTCAGGCGCACTCGCCGCCCGCCTGTCCCGGCGCAGCCAACGCTGGCTGGCCCCCTGACCTGTCCCCCCCCCGCCTCGTATCGCGCCGGTGCAATGCCCTCCTGCAACGACGCAGACACCATTCGAGAATGGTTTTTTTCATCGGACACGATACGAGTCGCAGACTCCCCTGTCGCAATGTGCCCCAATCCCCGGCCCGAACGCGGAAGCGATGCCGGCCGCAGGTTGACCCGCCTTTCCCCTGTCTGGCGAAGAGGCCGCTTTTGGCGTAGGGTTGCCGTCAAGAAAGCCAACCCGAACCACGAGGCCGATTATGCGCCACATCCTCTGTTGCCTGTTTGCCGCCGCTGTCCTGTGGGCCGCCGCTTGCCCGGCTCTGGCCGAAGAACTCGACTGCGTCACTACCGAATGGAAGCTCGTCGGAGCCAACCACAAAGTCTGCGTCAACGCCTTTGACGATCCCGACGTGCCCTGCATCACCTGCTACATGAGCCAGGCCCGCACCGGCGGCATCTCCGGCGCTGTCGGACTGGCCGAAGACCCCTCGGAATTCTCGCTCGACTGCCGCCAGACCTGCCCGATCACCCTGCCGGAAAAATTTCCCAAGAAAAAGAAAGTCTTTTCCGAAGGCACGTCCATCATGTTCAAAGACACCGAGGTCAACCGGCTCTACGACGCCAAGCGCAAGGCCATTGTCTATCTGGCCATCAGCCGGCGCATCGTCTCCGGTTCGCCCAAAAACTCCATCTCGACCGTCATCGTGCCTTAACCCCGCGCCTGATGACGCCGTTTGATTCCATAGCCGTCGGCGTGGTGCTGGTCGGCGACGACGGGGCCGTGGCCGAGGCCGACGCCGAAGCCAGACGGCTGCTCGGCCTCGACCTCTCCGGCGTCGTGTCCCCGCGCTGGAGCGAACTTGGCCTGTCCGCCTCGGTCCACGAGCCGCCGGCCGGTCACGGGGCCTTGGTCTCGCGCCAGGAGGACGACGGCAGCCTGCGCTGGTTTGTCCTGTCGCGCCGGCCCCTGCGGCTGGGGGGCGAGCCGGTCTACGTCTTTTCCGTCGCCGACGTCACCGCCCTGGTCGGCGACCTGGACAAGTACCGGGGGTTTTTCACCAACGCCGTGGAAGGCATCTTCCAGTCCACCCCGGGCGGCCGGTTTCTAGACGTCAACCCGGCCCTGGCCGCCATCCTCGGTTACGACGATCCCGCCGACATGATCGCCACCCTGTCGGACCTGCGTTCCGAACTCTATGTGGACCCGGCCGACCGGGACCGCTTCCTGGAACGGCTGTCCCGGGACGGCGTTGTCACCGGTCTGGAAACCCGGTTTTTCCGGAAGGACCGCTCGATCAAATGGATTTCCCAGGCCGCCCGGCTGGTGCGCGACGAGTCCGGGACGGTGCGCTACATCGAAGGCTTGAATATTGACATCACGGCCCGCAAACAGGCCGAGGAAGCCTACAACGACATCCTGGAACGCTACCGTTCCATCGTCACCGGCAGCATCGACGGCGTCATCCTGTGCGGCGCAGCCGGTGCTATTGTCACGGCCAACCCCGAATCCGAACGCATTTTCGGGCGCAGCGAAGCCGAACTGGCGGCCAGGGGCCTTGCCGGCATTATCGACGACGCCGAGGGCCGCCTCACCGCCGCCCTGGCCGAACTGGTTCAGACCGGACGGTTTCGCGGCGAACTGACCGGCCTTGGGGCCGCCGGCGAAACCGTGCCCCTGGAAGTCTCGGCCAGCGGCTTTCCCCACAAGGGCGGCCCGGACCATAGCGTGTGGATCGTGCGCAACATCGCCGACCGCAAACAGGCCGAAAGCGTGTTGCGGGAAAACGAAGAAAAATTTCGCCGCACCTTTGACCAGTCGCCCATCGGAGCCAGCATTCTGTCGCTGGACTACCGTTTCCTGCGCATAAACGACGCCCTGTGCCGCATCACCGGCTACGCCGCCACGGAATTGCAAGGCAAGTCCATGCTGGAGGTCACCCACCCCGAGGATGTGGCCGAGACCATCGACTGGGCCGAGCGGTTGCTGGCCGGGGAATTCGACCGCTACGAAATCGACAAGCGCTATGTCCGAAGCGACGGCGAAACGGTCTGGGTCCATCTGTCGGTCCGCCTCATCCGCGACGTGGCCGGCCGGCCCCTTTATTTCATGCCCATTGTCCAGGACATCACCGAGCGGGTCCGGGCCGAAAAAGCCATGCGGGAGCTTCTGGCCGAGAAGGAAAGCCTCCAGCTCAACCTCGAAGCCATCTTCCAGGCCATCCCCGACGCCATCGTGGTGGTGGACACCAAGATGCGGGTCATCAAGACCAACCGCCCCCTGACCGACGTGTGCTTTGTCGGCGACATCCTGACCGGCCCCGGCGGCCAGCAGGTGGTGTCCGGGGCCTGCCGCCGGGGTTGCTTTGCAGCCTTGCGCTCGACGCTGGCCACCCAGAAGCCGGTCATCGAATACCGGGTGGAGTGCCAGGGCCAAAACCCGGGACGGGTGGTGGTCATCAACTCCATGCCGCTGTCCGGCGAATCCGGAGCCTTTGTCGGGGCCGTGCTCATCATCCGCGACATCACCCGCCTGGCCGACCTGGAAAAGCGACTGACCGATCTGCACAGCCACCGGGGCATCATCGGCAAATCCAAGCCCATGCGCGACATCTACCCCATGCTCGACCAGCTGGGCGAGGTGGACACCACCGTGCTCGTGACCGGCGAATCCGGCACCGGCAAGGAACTGGTGGCCGAGGCCATCCACTTCGGCGGCCCCCGGGCCAAGAAACCCTTTATCCGGGTCAACTGCTCGGCCCTGTCCGACGAACTGCTCGGCAGCGAACTGTTCGGCCATGTCCGCGGAGCCTTTACCGGGGCCATCCGGGACAAGGTCGGCCGGTTCGAGGCGGCCCAGGGCGGCACCATTCTCTTGGATGAAATCGGCGACGTCTCGCCCCGGCTGCAACTCGGCCTCTTGCGCGTCCTTGAGACCAAGGAATTCGAGCGCGTGGGCGAGGCCAAGACGCGCAAGGCCGACGTCCGGGTCATCGCCGCCACCAACGTGGACCTGCCTGAGCGCATCCGGGCCGGGCTTTTCCGGACCGACCTGTACTACCGCCTCAAAGTGGTGCAGGTGCATCTGCCGCCGCTTCGGGATCGGGCCGAAGACATTCCGCTCCTTTCCGAGCATTTCCTGCGCCACTTTGCCGCCAACTTCGGCAAAACCATCACCCGGCTGTCCGAAGAGGTCATGGGCATCCTCATGGACTACCCCTGGCCGGGCAACGTGCGCGAACTCAAGTACGCCATGGAACATGCCTGCGTGCTGTGTCCGGAAGGGGAGGTGGGCATCGCGCATCTGCCCCGGGAACTGCTGTCTCCGGTCGTCCCGCAGCCCGCCGCGGCCACGGTCCGCCCCCCCTGGCGCGGGGGCCTCACGCGCGAGTCCATCGCCAGTGCCCTGCGCCAGACCCAGGGCAACCGGTCCCAGGCGGCCCGGCTGCTCGGCGTTGACCGGCGCACGCTGTACCGGAACATGGCCCGCCTGGGCGTGGACTGACCCGCCTCCGACGCTGCCGGCAGCGGGGCGCAAAGAGTGGGGCATATGTCCCATATACGCCCCACATGTGGCGTTTACGCCCCACTTCAATGCCACACCCCAAAATGTGTCCTCCACCCACACGCTCTGCAACGCGCTAAAATTACACGATTTAAACAAAGTGACCCGGACTTGCCAAGCTGGCATGTTCCTTGCCTATAATTGCGCAAAGATCTGGCGCGATTGCGCTAAATCGGAATACATTGGTGGGAGGCGAAACGGAGCAATGCGCTTCGTTTTCTGGCGCACACCTCACGGCCTTCCCGGCCAAACGCGGACGCACTGATCTTCGGTTGAGCGTCCGTCCAGGAGCGTCCACATGAGCGGCCACAAAGCGATCTACAAGTCCCTGTATTTCTGGGTCATTACCGGCATCGTCGTCGGCATCGTCCTCGGCCTCGTGCCGGCGACCAAAGGCTTTGCCGAGTCCATGCAGCCATTTGGCACGGCCTTTATCCGCATGGTCAAGATGATCATCGCGCCGATCATCTTCTGCACCGTGGTCACCGGCATCGCCAAGATGGGCGACATGGGCAAGGTCGGCCGGGTGGGCATCAAATGCATGCTCTACTTCTGGACCATGACGCTCTTCGCCCTGGCCATCGGTCTCGTGGTGGTCAACCTCTACCAGCCCGGCGCCGGCATGGACGACTATGCCGCCAAGATGCAGGCCAACCAGAAGGAAATTGCCAAGGTTGAAGATTACGCCGGCAAGGCCAAGAAGATGTCCACCGTGGACTTTCTCATGAATATCGTCCCCACCTCGGTGGTCGATGCCTTTGCCAAGGGTGAAATCCTTCAGGTCCTCTTCTTCTCCATCCTCTTTGGCGTCGGCCTGGCCAACCTCGGCGACAAGGCCAAGAACATCATCAAGATCATTGACGAATTTGGCAGAGGATTGTTCAAGGTCGTCCACTATATCATGTATTTCGCGCCACTTGGCGCGTTCGGGGCCATGGCCTACGTGGTCGCCTCCCAGGGACACGAAGCCCTCTTAAAGCTCCTCTACCTCATGCTCGGCGTCTACACGACCTGCATCATTTTCATCTTCGTGGTCCTGGCCGTGGTCTGCAAAATGGCCGGCTTCTCCCTGTGGCGCTATCTGTGCTACATCAAGGAAGAAATCCTCCTCGTCCTTGGCACCTCCTCCTCCGAGGCGGCGCTTCCCCGCATGATGGCCAAGCTGGAAAACGCCGGGGCCGACAAGTCCGTGGTCGGCCTGTGCCTGCCCATGGGCTATTCGTTCAACCTGGACGGCACCTGCATCTACCTGACCATGGCCGCCGTGTTCCTGGCCCAGGCCACCAACACGCCGCTGGATCTCAGCCACCAGCTCTACCTGCTCTTCATCCTGCTTTTGACTTCCAAGGGCGCGGCCGCCGTCACCGGCGGCGGGTTCATCACCCTGGCCGCCACGCTGCAGACCGTGGGCACCATTCCGGTGGCCTCGCTCACCCTGCTCCTTGGCGTTGACCGCTTCATGTCCGAAGCCCGGGCCATCACCAACCTGATCGGCAACGGCATCGCCACCATCGTCGTGGCCAAATGGGAAGACGCCCTGGACATGAACAAGCTCCAGGCCGTCCTGTCCGGCGCCGACGACGAGTACGCCGACGATCCCGAGGATATGCTCATCCTTGAGGAATCGGCCGAATCCGTCCCCACCAAATCGTAAGTACTCCGACGGAGGATACCAGATATGTCCGTTCCAACCACGGCAACTCACGAGGGACTGCCCATCGGCAAACTCTCGGCCTATCTCGACTGGGTCCAGATGCTGACCGGCGCGACGCTCATCCTGTTCATGTGGAGCCACCTGATCCTGGTCTCCAGCATCCTGCTCGGTCCCGGCGTCATGAACGGTCTGGCCTGGTTTTTTGAGGCCACCTACATGGCGCAAGTCGGCGGGCCGCTCATTTTCCTGTGCTTCCTGGTCCACTTCGTCCTGGCCGCCCGCAAGATTCCCTTTAATACCAAACAACAGCGGGTGATGCTCGCCAATGCCCAGCGCATGCGCCATCCCGACACCTGGCTGTGGATCGTCCAGGCCGTAACCGCCATGGGCATCCTCATCATGGGCGCCATCCATCTCTGGGTGATCCTGACCAACCTGCCCATTACCGCCGAAAAGTCCGCCGCCCGCATCCAGACCGGGTTCTGGTTCGTCTTCTACCTGTTCCTGCTCCCCATGGTCGAACTCCACGTCGGCATCGGCTTCTACCGCATCCTGGTCAAATGGGGCTTCGTCGACCGGCCGGGCCGCTGGACCATCAAAAAGAAGGAAAATCTGCTGACCGCCATTTTCATTGGCATCGGCCTGTTGTCCCTGCTGCGTTACTACTTCCTGCCGCTCAAATAAGGGTGCTGCCATGAAAATCATACAGACCGATTTGCTGTGCATCGGCGCAGGGTTGGCCGGCGAGCGCGTGGCCATCGAGGCTGCCGATAATGGATTCTCCGTCATCTGCCTGTCCATCGTCCCGGCCAGGCGTTCCCACTCCTCGGCCGCCCAGGGCGGCATGCAGGCCGCGCTTGGCAACTCGGCCATGGGCGAGGGCGATTCCCCCGACGTCCACTTTGCCGATACGGTCAAAGGTTCCGACTGGGGCTGCGACCAGGAAGTGGCCCGGCTGTTCGTCGATGCCGCCCCCATCGCCATGCGCCAGATGGCCTTCTGGGGCGTGCCCTGGAACCGCGTCGTGCCCGGCGAACAGACCTATTATAAAGGCGGCAAGCCCTTTACCGCCTTTGAAAAGCCTGAAAACGAGGGGCTCATTCACTCGCGCAACTTCGGCGGCACGGCCAAGTGGCGCACCTGCTACACCTCCGACGGCACCGGCCACTGCGTCCTTTATACCTTGGACAACCGCGCTGCCCAGATGGGCGTCAACGTCGTCGACAAGGTCGAGGCCATTGCCCTTATTCACGACGGCGACACCTGCATGGGAGCCATCGCCCGCTGCCTCAAAACCGGCGAACTGACCGCCTATCTGGCCCGGGCCACCCTGGTCGCCACCGGCGGCTTCGGCCGCATCTACCGCGAGTCCACCAACGCCGTCATCTGCGACGGCGGCGGCCTGATTGCCGCCCTGGACACCGGCGTGGTGTCCCTTGGCAACATGGAAGCCGTGCAGTTTCACCCCACCGGCATCGTGCCCACCGACATCCTGGTCACCGAAGGCTGTCGCGGCGACGGCGGCACGCTCCTGGATAAAAACGAATACCGCTTCATGCCGGATTACGAGCCGGACAAGGCCGAACTGGCCTCCCGCGACGTCGTTTCCCGCCGCATGACCGAACATATGCGCAAAGGGCTTGGCGTCCCGTCTCCTTACGGCGACCACCTGTGGCTGGACATCCGGCACTTAGGCGAACACCACATCCGCACCAAGCTGCGCGAGGTCGACGAGATCTGCCAGTCGTTCCTTGGCGTCGATCCGGTCCACCAGCTCATCCCGGTGCGCCCGACCCAGCACTATTCCATGGGCGGCGTGCGCACCAACAAGGACGGCGCGGCCTACGGGCTCAAAGGCCTGTTCTCCGCCGGCGAATCCGCCTGCTGGGACATGCACGGCTTTAACCGCTTAGGCGGCAACTCCCTGGCCGAGACGGTCGTCGCCGGCATGATCATCGGCGGCAAGATCGTCGAGTTCCTCAAGGGCACCGAGACGACCTTCTCCACGGCTGCCGTGCGCGACGCCATGAACAAACAGACCTCGCGCATCGCCGATCTCGTGGCCTGCAAACACGGCAGCGAAAACCCCTACACCGTGCGCAACGCCATGTTCGACTCCATCATGAAAGGAGCCGGCATCTTTAGAAACGGCCAGGACCTGGAAAAATGCGTTGGCGAACTCCAGGAGATCCTTGGCCGCGCCCGCAAGGTCGGCCTTCGCAGTAACGGCAAGGGAGCCAATCCCGAGCTGACCATGGCGCTTAAAATCGAAGGCATGGTCAAACTGGCGCTTTGCGTGGCCTACGGCGCGCTCAAGCGCACCGAATCGCGCGGCGCACACACCCGCGAGGATTTCCCCGAGCGCAACGACCGCGACTGGCTGACCCGCACCCTGGCCACCTGGGCCGACGGCGCGGACCTGCCCACGCTCAACTACGAGCCGGCCACCCACACCTTCGAGATGCCCCCCGGAGACCGCGGCTACGGCGGCGGCAAGATTATCCCCATGAATGGGTAAACGAGAAGACGGGGAAAAGAATGCCTCCGGCGGCCGGGGGGGATCATCCCCCCCGGACCCCCCGCAAGGGGGTTAGGGGCGAAGTGGCGCGACTGTGAGCTTGTGAGCGAAAAGGAGAAGAAAATGGGCAGAACGCTGACTTTCAATATATTCCGGTACAATCCGTCCGATCCGGCCTCCACGCCGCATATGGACAAATTCACCCTGGACGAAACCGAGCGCATGACCCTTTTTATTGCGCTCAATCGCATCCGGGAAGAACTCGACCCCACGCTCATGTTCGATTTCTGCTGCCGGGCCGGCATCTGCGGAGCCTGCGCCATGGTCATTAACGGCCGGCCGGGTCTGGCCTGCCACACCAAGACCAAGGAAATGCCGGACGAAATCACCCTCATGCCGCTGCCGGTCTTCAAGCTCGTCGGCGACCTGTCCGTCGATACCGGCGTCTGGTTTCGCACCATGTACCAGAAGATCGAATCCTGGGTGCACACCGACAAGAAGTTCGACCCGACAGCCCAGGAAGAGCGCATGGACAACGGTCTGGCCGAGCAGATCTACGAGCTGGACCGCTGCATCGAATGCGGCTGCTGCGTGGCCGCCTGCGGCACGGCCCTTATGCGCGAGGACTTCCTCGGCGCCGTGGCCCTCAATCGTCTGGCCCGGTTCATCCTCGACCCCCGCGATCAGCGCACCGAAAAAGAGTACTTTGACGTTGTCGGCACTGACGAAGGCATCTTCGGCTGCATGGGCCTTTTAGCCTGTGAAGACGTCTGCCCCAAAGAGATTCCGCTCCAGGAACAGCTCGGCAAACTGCGCCGCAAGATGGCCCTGGCGGCCGTTAAAAACATCCTGCCCAAGTTCCTCAAAAAGGACTTCTAGCATGAAGACAGTGCAAGCCAAGGATATCCGCGAAGCCGTGGCCGCCATGTGCATCGCGGCCAACCAGGAACTTCCCGCCGACGTGCGCGCCGCCTTCGAGGCCGCCCACGCCGCCGAGGACGCCCCGGCCGCCAAGGAAATCTTCCGGCAGCTGCTGGAAAATGCCGATCTGGCCCGGGACACCGGACTCCCCCTGTGCCAGGACTGCGGCCTGGGCGTCTTTTTCGTCGAGGTCGGCGAAGACGTGCGCGTGGAGGGTTCGACCCTGCGCGAAGCCATAAACGACGGCATGGTCGACGGCTACAAGGACGGGTATCTCCGCAAATCCTCCTGCGATCCGTTTACCCGCAAAAATACCGGCGACAACTCCCCGGCCATTATCCACTTCGATATCGTGCCCGGCGACAAACTCAAAATCCTCATGATGGCCAAGGGCGGCGGTTCGGAAAACATGTCCCGGGTCACCATGCTCTCCCCGGCCCAGGGCTGGAAGGGCATCAAGGAATTCGTCGTCAACCGCGTGGCCGAGGCCGGTCCCAACCCCTGCCCGCCGACCATCGTCGGCATCGGCATCGGCGGCAACTTCGAGCTGGCCGCCGTCAATTCCAAAAAGGCGCTGATGCGCGAACTGGACGACCGGCACAGCGATCCCGAAATCGCCAAGCTCGAAGACGAACTGATGGCCGCCATCAACGCCCTGGGCATCGGCCCCATGGGCCTTGGCGGCAAGACCACCAGTCTGGCCGTGAAAATCATCGTCGCGCCGTGCCATCTGGCCAGCCTGCCCCTGGCCGTCAATATCCAATGCCACAGCGCCCGCCACAAGGAGGTCATCTTCTAATGGCCGAGTACCATCTGACGACGCCCCTGACCGACGCCGACGTCGAGCCGCTCGTGTCCGGCGACGTGGTCTACATCACCGGCACCATCTACACCGCCCGCGATGCCGCCCACAAACGGCTTGTTGAGACCTTGGACGCAGGAAAAGCCCTCCCCTTTGACCTCAAAGGCGCGCTGATCTACTATGTCGGGCCTTCTCCCGCACCTCCGGGACGCCCCATCGGTTCGGCCGGCCCGACCACCAGCTACCGCATGGACACCTTTGCCCCGCGGCTGCATTCCCTGGGACTCAAGGGAACCATCGGCAAGGGCAAGCGCAGCGATGAGGTCAAGGCGGCCCTGGCCGAACATAAGGCCGTGTACCTGGGGGCCACCGGTGGAGCAGGCGCGCTTCTCTCCCAGCGCATTACCGCCGCCAAGGTCATCGCCTACGAAGAACTTGGTCCGGAGGCTATTCGGGAGCTGACGGTCAAGGACTTCCCGCTCCTGGTGATCAATGATTGCCACGGCGGGGAGCTGTACGTGAAACCAAACCTCGGCTAAGTCGCGCCAGGCTGGCGCGTAGTGGAGCATCGATGCCAAGCCGAATCCTGCGCAAGCGAAAGCTCATTCCGGGCGCGACCAGCGAACTGGTCATCGAGGCCCCGCATATTGCGGCCAAGGCCAAGCCCGGCAACTTCGTGATCCTACGGGTCTGGGAAGACGGGGAACGCATCCCCCTGACGATTGCCGACGCCGACCCCGACGCCGGGACCATCACCCTGGTCTATCTGGTCATGGGCAAGACAACCGCCCATCTGGAGACCCTGGATGCCGGAGACGACATCCTGGACCTGTGCGGCCCGCTCGGCAAAGCGACCGAAATCCACAAGGTGGACGGACCGGTCATCTGCGTCGGCGGCGGCACCGGGATCGCGGCCATGCACCACATCGCCAAAGGCCATCATCTGGCCGGCAACCATGTGGTGACCATCATCGGCGCGCGCTGCGAGGATTTGCTGCTGTTTCGCGACGAACTATGCTCCTTTTGCCCCGAGGTCCTCATTGCCACCAACGACGGCAGCTGCGGCCGGGAAGGCCTGGTCACGGACCTGCTCGTCGAACGCCTGACAAACGACAAGACCGTGGCCGAAGTGGTGGCCATCGGTCCGGTCCCCATGATGCGGGCCGTGGCCGAGGCCACCAAACCGTTTGGCGTCAAAACCACGGTCAGCCTCAATTCCATCATGGTCGACGGCATCGGCATGTGCGGCGCGTGTCGCGTCAGTGTGGGCGGCGAAACCCGGTTTGCCTGCGTGGACGGTCCGGAATTCGACGGCCATGCCGTGGATTTCACCGAACTGGCCGCCCGGCTGACGGCTTTCAAGGATCAGGAACGTCTTTCCTACGAGGAGTTTAAGAGCCATGGCTGCAAATGCTCCAAGTAAGAAAGCAAAGATCCCCCGCACCGCCATGCCCGAGCAGGACCCCAAGGTCCGGGCGCGCAATTTCCAGGAAGTGGCTCTCGGCTACACCCCGGAAATGGCCCGTATCGAAGCCGGGCGCTGCCTGCAATGTAAAAAGCCGGCCTGCCGCAAGGGCTGCCCGGTCGAAGTCGATATCCCCGGGTTTATCAAGCAGATCGTGGAGCATGATCTCGACGAAGCCTATGCCGTGCTGCGCCAGACCAACTCCCTGCCGGCCGTGTGCGGCCGGGTCTGTCCCCAGGAAAACCAATGTGAAGGGGCCTGCATCCTCGGCAAGAAAGGCGAGCCCGTGGCCATCGGCCGGCTGGAACGCTTCGCCGCCGACGCCTATCTGGCCAAGGACGCCTGCGAAACCGTCACCGGCGGCCCGGCTTGTTCCATGGCCCGCGACGACCTCAAGGTGGCCTGCATCGGTTCGGGTCCCTCTAGCCTGACCTGCGCCGGCTATCTGGCCGCCCGGGGCATCCCGGTGACGGTCTTTGAGGCCCTGCACGAGGTCGGCGGGGTGCTCGTCTACGGTATCCCGGAATTCCGCCTGCCCAAAGGGGTGGTGCGCCAGGAAATCGACGCCATGAAGGCCCTGGGAGTGGAATTTCGCCCCAACTGGGTCGGCGGCAAGACCATCACCGTGCCCGAGCTGCTTGAATCGGGCTACAATGCCGTCTTTATCGGCGTCGGAGCCGGGCTGCCGCGCTTTTTGGGCGTTCCCGGCGAAAACCTGATCGGCGTGTTCTCGGCCAACGAGTACTTGACCCGGGTCAACCTGGGCCGGGCCTACAAGTTCCCGGCCACCGACACCCCGACCTTCCCGGCCAAGCATGTCGTGGTCTTCGGCGGCGGCAACGTGGCCATGGACGCCGCCCGCACCGCCATGCGCCTGGGGGCGGAAAAAGTCTCCCTGGCCTATCGCCGCACCGAGTATGAGATGCCGTGTCGCCGGGAAGAACTCCACCATGCCAAGGAAGAGGGGCTGGACATCCTGTGCCTCAATGCCCCGGTGGAGTTTATCGGCAACGAAGCCGGCCGGCTCACCCGGATCGTCCTGCAACGCATGGAACTTGGCGAACCCGATGCCTCCGGCCGCTGTTCGCCGGTGGCCTGCCAGGGCGACACCTGCTCCATCGAGGCCGACATGGCCATCGTGGCCGTGGGCACCGGAGCCAATCCGCTCATCAGCCAGTCCACGCCGGGTCTGGAAACCTACCGCCGGGGCTATATCGTGGCCGATCCGGCCACCGGCGAAACCTCGATTCCCAACGTCTTTGCCGGCGGCGACATCGTCACCGGCGCAGCCACCGTCATCTCGGCCATGGGCGCGGGACGACGGGCGGCCAAGGCTATTGCCGACCGTCTGCTCGGCCCGACCGAGGCCGGGCACCCCCCGGAAGAAACGGCGGGACAATCCGTCGACGCATAAGCGTATAACCAACCAAGCGAGGTATCCACATGGCGCTTTTCACCAAGGAAGAGGCTCTGAACTATCATTCGACGTGGCGCACGGGCAAACTTGAAGTCGTGCCGATCAAGCCCTGTCGCAACCAGAAAGATCTGTCCTTGGCCTATTCCCCGGGCGTGGCCCACGCCTGTCTGGCCATCGCCGCCGATCCCGAACTTGGCTGGAAGTACACCAACCGCAGAAACCTCGTGGCCGTCGTCTCCAACGGCACGGCCGTCCTGGGCCTTGGCAACATCGGGGCCCTGGCCGGCAAGCCGGTCATGGAAGGCAAGGGCGTGCTCTTCAAGATCTTCGCCGACATCGACGTCTACGACATCAACTTAAATACCAAGGACCCCGAGAAGATCATCGAGACGGTGAAACTCCTCGAACCCACCTTTGGGGCCATCAACCTTGAAGACATCAAGGCCCCGGAGTGCTTCGAGATCGAACAGCGCCTAATCGAAATGATGGACATCCCGGTCTTCCACGACGACCAGCACGGCACGGCCATCATCTCCGGCGCGGGCATCATCAACGCCGTGGAGATCGCCGGCAAAAAGATCGAAGATCTCAAGATCGTGGTGTCGGGCGCTGGCGCGGCCGCCATTGCCTGTTCCCGGTTCTACGTGACCCTTGGCGTCGACCCGGCCAACATCGCCATGTTCGACTCCAAAGGTCACATCCACGCCGGCCGCACCGACCTGCATCCCACCAAGGCCCAGTTCGCCCAGAAAAAGGCCTACGCCAACATGGCCGAAGCCTTCAAGGGCGCCGACGTCTTCCTGGGCCTGTCCACCAAGGGTCTGGTCACCAAGGACATGGTCAAGAGCATGGGCAAAAACCCCATCATCTTCGCCATGGCCAACCCCGATCCCGAGATTCCCTACCACGACGCCAAGGAAGCCCGCCCCGACGCCATTATGGGCACCGGCCGCTCGGACTTCCCCAACCAGGTCAACAACGTCTCCGGCTTCCCCTTCATCTTCCGCGGCGCGCTTGACGTCGGTTCCAAGCGCATCAACGAGCAGATGAAGATGGCCGCCGCCCGGTCCCTGGCCGCCCTGGCCAAGGAGCCGGTGCCGGTCGAGGTCATGGACATGTACGGCGAAAAGGACGTGAAGTTCGGCATCGACTACGTCATCCCCAAGGCGCTGGACTTCCGTATGCTCGAATGGGAAGCCCCGGCCGTGGCCAAGGCGGCCATGGACACCGGCGTCGCCACCATCACCCTCGACCTCGAACAGTACAAAAAAGACCTGCGCGTGCGCATTGACGCCTCCCACAAGCGCATCAAGGAATACGTGGCCTCCTACGAATACGACTTCTAGTCTCTGCTTCGCCGACCAACGGCAAACGCCCGGGACGATGCGTCGTCC
Source organism: Desulfovibrio sp. TomC (assembly GCF_000801335.2). Taxonomy (NCBI): domain Bacteria; kingdom Pseudomonadati; phylum Thermodesulfobacteriota; class Desulfovibrionia; order Desulfovibrionales; family Desulfovibrionaceae; genus Desulfovibrio; species Desulfovibrio sp. TomC. The sequence continues at coordinate 37,504 of NZ_JSEH01000027.1, read as the reverse complement.
CGGGCGTTTTTATATTGCAAAGACAGAAGATGCCTCCGGCGGCCGGGGGGATGATCCCCCCGGACCCCTGCAATGGGAGAAGTTTGTTAAGGGTTCTTGGCGCGGGCTGAGAATCCGGTCGGTTGCGGACCGGCTTGCCCGCCCTTGCGCTTGACGGGAACCATCGTGGCTCCGTCTTGGGAAGGCCTTAGCGAATGAGGCTGCGGGGAGTGAAGATCGACAGGGCCGGGTCGGTGCGATGGCTTATCGGCCAGGGGCCGGACCGCACAAAGACGGCCAGATCGTTTTCACCGCCGTCGATCAGAGACACTGCGGCCTGCGGCCCGGACAGGGACACCGGCGGCAGCTGGCGGGCGTCCAGATCGATCTCCACAAACATCGCGTCCACATTCCAGGACGGGGCGAGAAACCCGGCCTGATCGCCCTGCCCCATCTCAAGAATCAGAAGAGCCGAGGTCACCGGGCGGTCAAACGTCACCCGGCGGATCAGGGCATGCCCGTCGGGGCTCCAGGTGCAGGCCTCCCCGCCGCCATCGGCCAGGATGGTGCGATAGGTCGCGCCGCCGTCGGTTGAGAGCCGCACCCGGGCCGCATTGGGTTCGCATTTGCGACAGGGGTTGGCGTAGACCGTGGGATAAACCCGCAGCCGCAGCTCGGTCATGGGCAGAGCCGAGGCAAAGGTATAGGCCAGGGCGCAGCCCGCGTCCGCAACGCAGACCAGGCCGCCGCGCCGTCGCGGCGAGGGGGCGATGTCGTTGGCATAGCTCATGGCCCCGCGCCCCAGGTCCGCTCCGGTCCAGTCCGGGGCAAAAAACAGCCGCCCGGCCCCACCCGGCGTCAGGGTCAGCCGGCTGCCGGCCGGGGCCAGGACCGGCACGGCAAGCTGCTGGCCGTCGATGGCCAGGGTCGGCATGGCGATACGGCCGTCCAGGCGCAGGGAAACAGGCTCGGCCTCCTGGCCCGGGGGCGGGCCGGCCAGGCGCGCCTGCCCGGCCGGAGCGGCCGCAGACAGGGCCAGTCCCGGGTTTGCCAGGGACGGATCATAGAGCAGAAGGGCCGCCCGGCCCGAGGCGTCGGCCAGGGCGGCGGCCGGGGCAAGGCCGGGATGGGCGGCCAGGAACCCGGGCAGAGCCTCGGCCGGGCTGACCCCGGCCAGACCGGCCAGGACATCCCCGGCTGGCGCGTCCGGCGCGACAAAGGCGTAGCGCCCGCTGTCCCGAGCCCCGTCCTGCGGCCAGGGCACGGCCCCGACGTTGGCCAGCCAATGTTCGGCCTGCCGGGCCAGAACCGGGACCAGGGGCTCCCCGGCTTTGTCCCCGGGAACAAGCCGGGCCTCCAGGGCCAGGGCATCGAGGCCGAGAAACCCCTCCGCCTGCCCCGGCAAATAGTTGAGCCGCACCGTCAACCGCCCGGCCCCGGCCAGGGCCGCCGGCAGTTCGTAGGTGACCGGAACCACCCGGCAGCGGCCGTCGTAAAAGTCCATTTCCTCGAAAAATCCCGGGCGGATTTCCTTGGCCCCGGTTCCGGGTTCAAAGAAGGCGTCGTGGCTGATGACGCCCAGAGGAATAAACCGGCCGTCGTCCCCGGCCGCCTCCACGGTCAGTCGGGAATCGGCCGGACGCAGACGGCTTTTTTTAAACAGCGCCGCCGTGACCGTCAGCCGCCCCCCGGCCAGGGCCATGCCCTGGGGCGTCTCGAACACCCAGGCGACCGAGGCCGGGCGGCTGTAGCGCGACGGCCGCAATTGCCCCAGGTCCCCATCGAGGGTCATGTTGTCGGCGGCAAAGGCGTCGGCGTAAAACCGCTGAGTGGCGAAATCATCGTCGTACCGCCAGGTTCCGTCCTCCCCCGGGTCCATGACCACCGGGGCGCGGCTGGCCTGGGCGACGCGACTGACCCGGGTGGTGGCGAACATGTTAGTAAAGACGGCGACCGGCCACCCCGGCAGGGCCGGTCGGGAGGCGGCCTGGGTCGTATAAAAGGTGTCCACGTCGTCGCGGATACGATAACCGGGCGCGGCAAAGGTCCCGGCCTCGCCAAAACGGCCGGGCAACATCCAACGCAGGGCCATGCGCCGGGTGTTGCGCTTGTAGCCGTGAAATTCCACCGCCGCCACATCCCCCGGCCCCTGGTCCAGCCACTGGTAAAAATCCCGGTCAAAGCTCAGCACCCGGCCATAGTAGGCGTCGTAGCGGGACAGGCTCGGCCACAAAAGCCCCAGGCCGGCCAGTCCGGCCAGCACGGCCGGCGCGGCTCGGCGCACCCGGCCGGCCGGCAACCGCTGGCCCGCAGCCGTCGCCAGCCAGACCAGTCCCAACCCGGCCAGCAGCACCAGGGCCGGAAACGCCATGATCAGATGGCGGCTGTCGAGGATGGGCCGCAGGGCCGATTTGGAGGCGATAAGGGCCAGGGTGCTCCCCCCGGCCCAGCCCAGCAGCAGCAGCGCCGCGCCCAGACGCCCGCGCCGCACGGCCACGGTCAGCCCGAGGGCCGCGGCCCCGGCCCAGACCGCCGCAAACCATGGCAGGGGGCCGTCATCGTAGCCGATGAACCCGGACAGGACCCGGACGGCAAAGGCCATATCCACGCCCTGCCAGGGATCAACCCCGGGGGCGTGCAGGAAATCGCGGAGAAAGACCACGGCCGGCAACAGCGGCCAGATCGCCAGGACCACCCCGCCAAAGGCGGCCAACCCCGGCCACAGCCGCGCCCGCCCGGTCCCGGGCTGCCGGCGCTCCATGGCCCACCCGGCCAGGCCGGCCCAGACCGCCTGCACGACAAAGACCACGAGCCCCTGGTACCCGGCGTAGACCATGGCCGCAGCGCACAGGGCATACCCGGCCCAGGCCGGCCAGGAATTGCGGTCCAAAGCCCGCACCAGCAGCCACATGGCAAAGACAGACAGGCACAACAGCAGGCTGTAGGCCTTGATGGCCTGGGCAAAGGCAATGGGAAACACCAGCCCGGCCGCCAGGGCCGCCGCGCACAGCCCGGCTCCGCGGCCCAACAGACGCGTGCCCAACAGCCCGAGCCCGGCCACGGTCAGGACGCCGGCCACCAGACTTGGCAGCCGCGCGGCCAGGGTGGAGGAGTCAAACCACAGGGCCAGATGGACCAGAGCGTAGCTCAGCGGCGGCTGGAAATCGAAGATGGTGTCGGCCGGTCCCTGCCATTGCTGGATGGCCAGCAGATCGCGAAGGGGCAGCATGGCCCGGTCCAGGTTGAGATAGTCGTCTTCCCAGGGGGCAGGCCCGTCGAGACCGTACAGCCGAAGCCCCAGTGCTGTCGCCAGGACCAGTATCCAGGCCGCCCGCCAAAACCACTGTTCGATGCGGTCCCGCGTCATACAGCCATCCAACGACGACGACGCGCCGGGAGACGACCAAGCCAGGGCCATTCATTTCCTATTACAACTATGCAAATAAATATCATATGCATAAAAACGAACTCTTCAAACATGAGTATACATGAGGGCTTGCAGACAGTCGCCACACTTCCAACGCAGATTGCCGCAGGCAATGCTCCCCTGAGAGACAAATCAGTGCTTGTCAAAAATATACCGACCCGGCATAGAATTGGAGCATATTCCCAAAACCATTTACCAGGAGAACTGTCATGAAGTTTCGCCAGAGCATTATCCTCGTCGCAGCGGCCCTGGTCCTTTGCGCCACACCGGCCCTGGCCAAGAAAAAAGCCGCCATGAACCCCATAAACGCCGACTACGCCAAGGGTGTGCAGGCTGTGAATGAACGCCACTGGAACGACGGCATCGCCCTTTTGACCAAGGTGATCGACAACCCGGCCACGCCCAAGGAGCTGGTGCCCCTGGCCCTGACCAACCGGGGCACGGCCTATGCCAACAAGAAAATGACCACCGAGGCGTTGGCCGACCTCAGCAAGGCCATCGAACTCAACCCCGACTACACGGCCGCCTACTATGACCGCGCCCGGATCCTGGCCATGCAAAACAAGCACGCCGAGGCCATTGCCGATCTGACCAAAGCCATCGAGCACAGCAAGGCCGGCAAACCCCAGGCCGTCTATTACAAAAACCGGGCGCTCAGCTACGGCGCCATGAGCAAGCTTGACGAGGCCAAGGCCGATTTCAAAAAGGCCAAGGAACTGGATCCGTCCATCAAGATTCCTCTGCACTACAAGCCCATGATGGCGCAATAAGCCAGCCGAAGGAGCCCGTGACAAAGGCCCCCTTCCGGGGCCTTTGTCACGTCTGATCCGCAGCCTGTTGCGGCGGCGACGGCCGGCTGAGCACCCGGCCCAGAGCCAGGGCCAGCTCCCGGACATCCACGGGTTTGCTCACGTAATCGTCCATGCCGGCAGCCAGGAATTTTTCCCGATCTCCGGCCATGGCGTAGGCCGTCATGGCAATGATGGGAACACGGGCCCGGGGTCCCAGGGAGGCATCGGCCCGGATGGCCTTGGTCGCGGCCACGCCGTCCATGACCGGCATCTGCACGTCCATGAGGATGCAGTCGTAGGCCGCCTCCCGCAACCGGTCGATCACCTTGGCCCCGTTGTCCACCATGTCCACGGTGTGTCCGGCTTTTTGCAGCATCCGGGCAAAACTCATCAGGCTCACGGCATCGTCTTCAGCCAAGAGCAGGCGCAGCCCGGCTGCGCTGGCCAGCCCGGGCGTCTGGGCCGGACAGACGGCCGATTGGCCGTTGGCCGCCTGGGCCAACGGCAAAGAGACATACATGGCGGTCCCGCGCCCCTCGACGCTCTCCACAGCGATTTCGCCGCCCATAAGCCGCACCAACCGGCGCACAATGGACAGGCCCAGGCCAGCCCCGCCGAAGCGGCGCATATAAACGCCTTCCACTTGGCCGAAAGGCTCGAAAATGGCGCCGAGCTGGTCATCGGGAATGCCGATGCCGGAATCGGCCACGGTAAAGAGCACCCGGAAGGCGGCGTCATGGCGCCTGGAGGCCAGACTGATATCCAGGCTCACTGTGCCCTTGTCCGTGAATTTCACGGCGTTCCCCACGAGATTGAAAAGAATCTGGCGCAGACGCACTTCGTCGGCCACCACCTGCTCCGGCAGCCCCGGGCCAAGGCTGACGGCCAGACTGATGCCTTTTTCCCGGGCGGGCAGAGCAAACAGATCCATGACCGAGTCGCGCAGGTCGGCCGGAGCGAAGGGAGCCTGCCGGATGACCAGCCGGCCAGATTCCACCAGGGACAGATCCAGGATGTCGGAAAGCAGACGGGTGAGGCGTTTGGACGACTTGACGGCATTGTCCACATACTCGGATTGCTCCTCGTCGAGGTCGGTGGTGACCAGAAGCTGGAGCATGCCGAGCACGCCGTTTAAGGGCGTGCGGATTTCATGGCTCATGTTGGCCAGGAATTCGGATTTGGACAGGCTGGCCGCCTCGGCCGCCTTCTTGGCCGCAACCAGCCGGCGATCCGCCCGCAGCCGCTCGATGATCTGGGCGCAAGCTTCAATCATGGGTCCCAGGAAGGCCAGCAGGGATCTGTCGTAGCCGCCCTCGCGGTTGGCCAGCCCGATGGAACCGACGCATTCCCGACCGTGCATGAGCGGCAGTCCCACAAAAGCATCCAGGGCAGGGTGGCCCGGAGGCAGTTGGCCGGCCAAGACGGAGGCAGCGTCCGGGCTGTTGGCGATGCCGATTTCACCGGAGGTGATGGTTGCGGCATTGAGACCATTGACCGTGGAACAGGTCACGGCCCAAGGCGCAGCCGACTCGTCGGCGGGCAGGCTTGTCGCGGCACCAGACGTGGCGGAGACTGCCAGACACTGCTGCAAGGGCCGTCCCCGGTCGTCTTCCAGAAGTTCGGTCACAAAGCCGTAGCGACTGCCGCTTATGCGCAGAAGTTCGCCAAGGGCTGTCTTGAAGATCGCCTCGGCCGTGTAACCGGCCACATAGGCCCCACGAATCCGGGCCACGGCGTCGCCCAGGACGCTTTGCCGGTGTTTTTCCTCGGCGGCCCGTCGGCGTTCGGTGATGTCCCGGGCAAAAACCAGACTGGCCGGCTGGCCCTGATGCTCAAACGGCACGGAGATCGCCTCCACCGGCACGATGCCGCCATCCAGGCGCAGGTAGTCAACCTCGACCTGGGGTTGGGGAATGCGCCTCTCGTTGACGATACGGATGCGTTCCCGCACAATTTCCCGCGAATCCGGATGCATGAGGGAGACAATGTCCCGACCGAGCAGGTCTTCGGCCGTATGCGCGCCAAAAAGGCGCAGCGCAGCCGAATTGACGGACACAAACCGGCCGTTGCATTGGATGATGATGGCGTCGGGAGCGCTTTCCACCAGTTGGCGCAGGCGCTGTTCACTGCGTGTCAGGGCCTCGGCGGCCAAGACGCGCTGGGTCACGTCCTCGAAGATGGAGGCAAACTGGTCCGGAGCCAGACGCAAGGCCGAAACCCGCAGATGCTTTTGCAAGGGGGCGAAATAAGCGTCAAAAGATTCGGGAACCCCGGTCGCCACAATGCGTTCGTAGACATCCAGGTCGGGCGGCGCAGCAAGCCCGTAGAGCTGGCAGACGCTGGCCCCCACAGCCTGCTCCCGGGAAACGCCGAGAATGGCCGTATAGCCTGGATTGATTTCAATGAGCCGGTAATCCACCGGGCGGCCGGCAGCGTCGCGTACCATTTCCAGCAGACACACGCCCTCTCCCATGGACTCGAACAAGCCATGGTAACGGGCCTCGCTGGCAGCCAGGGCCGTCTCGGCCTGTTTGCGCTCGGTGATGTCGAGTCCGTAGACATTGATATAATTGCGCTGGGGGACCGGGTGAATGGTAATCTGATAGACCCGGTCGCCAACAGCGACCTCGCCCTGGGTATTGCCCCGGGTGGCCAGGGCTTCGGCGGCAATGGAATGCAGGCATTCCGGGAAAAGCCGGCCCGGACCGCTGCCAAGCGTTTCCAGAAAATCCAGGCTGGCCGGGTTGGCGTGGATAACGGTCAGGTCCGGAGCCAGACGCAGGACCGGATTGGGATTTTCACTGGGGAAACGGGCCATGTCGCGCAGGGCTTCCTCGGCCTGCTTGCGCTCGGTGATATCCAGGGCGTAGGCCACGCGCGACACCGGGACGCCGGCGCTGTCACGCAACACCGTGACCTCAACGAGCACCGGGAACAGGCTGCCGTCCTTGCGCCGGTGCACGGTTTCAACGACGCCGTGGCCGGAAGCGTCAAAACCGGCGATGGAGGATATAACCCGCTCCCGCTCTTCATCAGGAATAAGCATGAGGAGCGATTGGCCGACCAGTTCCTGCGGATCGTAGCCCCGCTGTCGGGCAAAGGCCGCATTGACCTCGATAAACGCATTATCCTGCACACTGACGTGGGCCAACCCAAACTCGGCGCTCTCGAACACCCGGCTCCAACGCCGCGCCTGTTCCTCCAGCCGATTGCGCTCGGTGACGTCGTTGGCCACCTCCAGGATGGACACCGGCCGACTGGCCGCATCACGATTGAGCACCCAGGACACGGCCAGATCCACAATGCGCCCGTCCTTGGCCACCTTTCGCAACTCCCCGGACCAGTGGCCATCGCGCAAAAGCTGGGCGAGAAGGCTTTCCAGGGGTTGGGGAAACTCGGTGTGCAGCAATTCGTGGGAGATACGCCCCACGGCCTCTTCCTGACTCCAGCCGAAAAGCCGCTCGGAGCCGGTGTTCCAATAGGTGATGCGCCCATCCAGATCGCGCACCATGACCGTGGCCAGATCCAGGAGACGGGCCTTTTCCCGCAATTCCTCGGTGCGCCGGGCCACGAGGGCCTCAAGTTCGGCATTGCCCCGACGCAACACGGCTTCGGCCTTTTTAAGCGGCGTCACCTCGGGGAACGTCAGTACGACGCCATCCACCTCGCCCGTCAATGAACGGAACGGATACGCCCGCATGAGGAACCAGCGGTCGTCAATACAGCAGATTTCGCGTTCAACGATGCCCTCGCCGGCGAGCACGCGCTGGCAATCCTCGACTAGACGCCCGGAATCAAAGGTGGTCTTGACCTGCTCCATCGGCCGCCCGGCGTCGCTGGCGATCAGATGAAAGAGCTCTGTGGCCGCCGGGGTGAAGCGCAAGACGGTGAGCTTGGCGTCGAGCACCACGGTGCCGATATTGGTGGCTGCCAGCAGATTTTCCACGAAGCTCTGGGCTTTGGCCAGTTCCTCGATCTTGTGCTGGAGCTCGGCGTTTAAAAAAGTCAGTTCTTCGTTGAGCGATTGCAGCTCCTCACGCGAGGCGTCCATTTCCTCATTGGAGGACTGCAATTCCTCGTTGGTGCTGATGAGTTCCTCATTTGAGGCGCGCAGCTCCTCGGTCAACGTCTCATAGCGCCCCACGGACCGTTTGAGCTGATCGGCCATCCGCTCGATTTCGGCCTCATACCGGACGACCAGGGTTGTTTGCGCTTCCCCGGGCAGGGCCATCGGAAGTCCCGCCCCCTTCTCCGGGGCGACCCGCTCGAAGACCAGCAGCACAAAGGCCGGCTGGCCCCAGGCATCGGGCAGGGCCGTGCCCCGCAGCACGACGCCCACGCCCGGGAAATCCGGCAAGGCGACCGGACCGCAGCCATGCTCCCCGCCATCGGCCAAAACACCTTCGAACACCTCACGCAGACAGGGGCGCAGGGGTTTGCGCACCAGTTTGTGCACAGAAAGGCTTGGCGCGCCGGAGCCAAGTTCCAGATAGGCGTTGGCATCTCCCACCAGCCGCACCACACGTCCGGTCAGGTCGGCCAGGACGGCGGGATGGGCATAACGAGCCAGCAGGGCTGTTTCAGCCAGCCCCTCGGGATCAGGCTGCAGGAACTTCGCCGGCCCGGACAATGCGCCGCTCCCGGGGACCGGGTGGGAGAAAAACCGAGGCGGCGCTTCAAATGCGCCGACGGCCGTAGTCTTTCGTCGAAACAGCCGCCATTTCTTGTCAACCGTGAGGAAAAAGGGTTGGGCCGCACCGATAGTTTCGGCCGGTCCCAGGAGCAGATACCCGCCCGGACGCAGGGCATGGGCAAAAAGCGACAGGACCCGGGCCTGGAGGTCGGAATTCAGGTAGATCAGGAAATTGCGGCACACGATCAGGTCCATGCCAAGAAACGGAGGATCGCGCAGCAGATTGTGCACGGCAAAGACCATGTTGTCGCGCAGCTCCCGGGTCATGGTACAGGCGTCGGCCGTGCACTGACAAAAGACGGCCAGTCGGTCCGGCCCGATGTCGGCCGCCAAGCGCCTGGGATAAACGCCCTTCCTGGCCGTTTCCAGGGCCTTGGCATCCAGATCGGTGGCGAAAAGTTTGACCGCCCGTTCCTCGCCCCGCTGGCGTTGCTGCTCGGCCAGGAGCATGGCCACACTGTAGGCCTCTTCGCCTGAGGCGCAACAGGCCACCCAGGTCCGCATCACCTCGCCCGGGCCGAGATTGTCAAAAATATCGGGAATCGCCCGTTGGGCCAGCAGGTCAAAGGCCTCGGAATCGCGAAAAAAGGCTGTCACCCCGATCAACAGATCACCAAACAGCCGGGAGCGTTCATCCGTATCAGCCGCCAGTTTGGCGGCATACTCGGCCAGACTGCCAGCGCCGGTCAGAAGCATGTGTTTGCGCAGGCGGCGCATCACCGTGCTCTGCTTGTAGCCCCGCATATCGTGCCCGGTCTGTTCAAATAACAGGGCATGGATGGATTCCAGCGCAGCGCCTTCCCCGGCTGCGTCCACATCCGGAAACCGGGTTCGGGTGTTCTGGCAGATGTTCGGCAAAATTGTGGCCAGAGAGACGCCGATGTCCGCCGCCGGCAGCACCATGTCGGCCAGACCGGTCTCGGCCGCGCTGGCCGGCATGGATTCATGGATGGCTGTATCCGGCTGTTGGACGACAACCAATCCGCCGACTCCATGGATGTCGCGGATGCCGATCACGCCGTCGCTGCCCGCTCCGGACAGGATAACGGCCACGCTTGCCGCCCCTTGATCCCGGGCCAGGGATGAGAGGAACCGGTTTATGGGATGGTGGGGATATTCTTCGGCCCGTTCGGTCAGGGTCAGTACCCCGTCCCTCATGATGATGTCGTTCCCCGCCGGCAGGATATAGACAACGCCTGGTTGCGGTCGCATGTTTGCGGCAGGCTCGACAATGGGCAGGGGGCCAGCGCCGGCGAGCACTTCGGCCAGCCGGCTCTTGCCCTGGGCCGGCAGATGGGTGACCACCACCAGGGCGGCGTTCAAATCCCGAGGCAGTCCGCCAAGAAGGGCCGTGAGCGCCGGCACGCCCCCGGCCGAGGCCCCGACGCCGACAACCGGAAAACCCAGGCTACAGGCGTCGCCGCCAGCCCCCTTTACGGGTATGTCCACATCCATGCTGCACTCCCTGGCGGGCCGAGGGACGACGGCGTCACACGACAGGCGGTCTGGATACCTATAAAAAACGCGATGTTCTCAAACTGTAAAGATATAATTCCTCTCTATCATTGCCCCGCCCCCGGGGCAACTGCCGGCAAAGAAATCCAGACAGGCCCGCCAATCCGACAACGGACGAGTGTTGTCTGTCTTGAGCGCCGCCGGGCCGTCCCAAGCCACAACAACAGGTCCGTCGGCCCAAGGTTACGAGGGAAATAAGCCCACAAAAGCGCTGGAAGCGATGGGGCCAACGACAAACGCCCACCCTTGCGGCAGACCAGACCCGAGGTCTGCCGGCGCAGCCGGCCGATCCCGAACAGCCAAATGGGGGGAACGCCCGGGATCAGGCCGGACGCGCCTGCCTCACAAGGGTTGACACAGCAGCTTCGGGCTGTAGCAGCGGCGTCTGTTCAGCACCAGGCCCAGCATCGTTGCCCCCATGAGCGTCATCTTCTGGCTGGCCCGCTTGAGCACTTCCCAGTTCGTGCGGCCGCTTTGCACCGCAATCAACACGCCATCGAACAGGCTGGCCACGACATTGGTGTCCGCATCATCGACCGAATGGCCGTCCATGATGACATAATCGAACTGTTCGCCGTAGCCGGCCAGCACCTCTGCCAGGCGGTTGCCGGCCAGCAGGTCGGGCCGACCGCCGTTGGATTGAGCTCCAAAGGGCAAGAGAAAGAGGTTGGAATACGTGGTGGCCCGGGGCAAGTCCGCCGGGGCCGCCCCTTGCAGGCACTCGCACAGACCCGGCGACGGCTCGGTGTGGTAGCATCCGGCCAAGGCAGCGGCCTGGGGATTGCCGTCGATCAGGAGCACCTTGGCCCCGGTGCGGGACAGGCCATGGGCCAGTCCGATGGCACAGGTGGTTTTGCCCTCGCCGTTATGACAGCTGGTGACGTAGACGCTTTTGACCGGCCGGTCCCTGTTGGCGTCCAAGAGATTGGCCTGGGCCAGAGCCAGCTCGGGCAGACTTCCCTGGAGGCGTTGTTCGTCGTCTGCGGCCAGTCCGGGTGTGGCGAAACGGGATTCCCGCCTGCGAAGGAGCAGGCGGGGCCGGGCTGCGGCAGACTGTGATCGGCTGCGACGGCGCAGCCACAGCCAAACGGCCGAAACCAGGATGGTGGTGGCGGTCGCGGCAGCGGCCAGCGCGGCCCAAAGCGAGCAGACGTCGGCCCCGGCCGTTGCGGTGGCTGCGGGTTCGGCCGACGCCTGGGCGCGTATGCCGTCTCCCCTGCCCGCGACAGCCTCCATCCCCGTTGGGGCCTTGGCCGGGATGCCGTCAGACCTGAGCTGGGCCGGCAATACCGGTGCGGACACAGGCTCGGTGTGGGAGGCCAGGACCACCGGCGGCAAAGGCCGGGCCGCAGCCAGGGAGGAGGCCGCTCGGATTTCCCCGGCCAAAGCCGTCGATGGAGCGGCGGCAACCGGTATGGCTCCGGGCGCGGCAGCGGCCGTCGGGGCGGACGTCGGAGCAACGGACGGTCCGGCAGGGGCAGGTCCGCCGGTTGGCGGGCGGCTGGTCACCCGGGCCACCACCTTGCCCCGGCCCACTTGGCCAAGAACCATGGCCGCCTGGGGATAGTGGCCCTGGACGGCCGCCAGGACCGGACGCAAAGAGGCCTCGTCGACCGTATCGCCCAGACGCAGGCACCAGAGGCCCTCAAGGGAGACAAGCTGCATCAGTCCCGACAATTCACGCGGCAGGACGGCCAGGCCCTCCTGCATGGCCGCCATGGCCCGTCCCTGGTCGTGGTGGCAGACGATTTCCACCGAATGGACCAGGGCCAGGGATTCCTGGGCCAAGGCCGGAGCAAGAGGAGCCGCAAGCAGGGCGGCAAGCAGCACAGACACCCGTTGGAAAGCCTTACGGCAGGCAGTATGGGACATCGCGTAATCCTTGCGCAGCGGTTTGGGCGAAGACGGCCGGGCCGGCCGGGATGGCGGGCGCGGGACAGGACCGGGGCTGCGGCAAACTGGAATAGAGCATGGTTCCGGGTAAAAAACCGTCCAACAACACCGCGTTTTGAGCCAGTCCGGGCGGCAGCCCGGCCAGGGCGGCGTGGGCGGCGGCCGGGTCGGCGTAGGTCTCGTCGACGATGACGTCGCAGGCCAGACCGTAGGTCGGATGAAAATGCAGGCACAGGCGAAGGCGCACGCCCTCGTCCTGGGTCTGGCGCACCAGGGCCAGACCGGCGGCAAGATCGGCCTTGCGGGCCACCCGCACCAGCCGGCTCCCCACGGGCGGCAGAGGGCAAGCGGCCAGCGCGGGAAAAAGAAGCTGCCGCTGCGGGCGCACCCGGCGGGGATCGGCTGGCCCGGGATTGGCCAGGGCCACCCGGGCCAGCACCTGCCCGTCCACATAGCCGTAGATGCGCCGGGCCGCCTCGGCCACAGACCAGTCCGGCGGCACGGCGGCCATGCCGAGAAACACCGGCGCTGCCGCCTGGGGCTGTTCCTGGACCTGGGGCTGGGACTGGGCTTGGGCCTGGGGGGACGTTTTGTCCGAGGGGCCTGAAACCGCGGAGGCGGCAGCCCGGGCCTGGGTCGGAAACACCGCCAGCGGGGCCAGGCTTCCCCAGGCGGCCAGGGCCAGGGCCAACCCGACGCCGCCCCGCTGGCGGACCGTGCGGTCCGTCCCGGTCGCGGCGGCTATGGTCTGGTCGCTGTCGGTGGGTATCCCTGGCTTGTCCATGCGGTGTCCACCTCCCCAGGCTCGGTTCGTGTCCTGCAACGCGGAGGCTGATGCGGGCATCACTGGTAAAGCAAAAACAGCACCAACGTGCGAGAGACGTCATTCATAGTCTTTTAACTGTGCTATTTCATAGAATTAAAAATAGTCGGGCCGAACCGGCCGGACGGATGCCGCCGCCGGAATGAAACACCTTTTCACTTTTTCAAACACTCCAAAACGATCTTCCATACGCCCGCCGTGCTGCCGTGCGCCATTGTCAGCGCCAGACCGCCCGCGTCGGCATCCCGTTGGAGGTGCGGTATTCTGGCCTGAAAATCGTCGTCAGCCGTGTGGGGAAGGCCCGGGCAGCCGATAGCCGCCCTTTTCGTGCCGCCGGCGCTCAAACCGCGCCCGGCCTGGGGCGCAGCTGGGTGCGGACGTTGCGGCCGCTTTTTTGGCCACAAACATAACATTATTTCGATAACCTATATTCACCTCGGCGCGACAGAATAACTGCACCAGTCTCAAAAACAGGGCGTCGGCAGGCACATCCAAGCCAGGGGAGTGCCTTCTTTACTGTTCTCCCTAATATGGTATATTACCCCTTGATTCCTACCAGAACAGTCTGTATAGCGCCGACTTCAATTTGAATTCACCGCGAGGAAAACTATGGAAGAGTATTTGCAAAGTGCCCTGGAGATCGTGAAGGCTCAGGCCGGATCGCGTCCCATGACCGAGGAAGAGATTTTAAGTATGGTCAAATCCGTGGCCAACGGCATTGCCGCCCTGACCTCCGGCCAGATTCTGCCTGGAAAAGAAGAGCCGGCCTCGCCTGCCATGGACCCCAAAAAGGCCATCAAGGAAGCCTCGATCACCTGTCTGGAGTGCGGCAAGTCCTTCAAGGTCATCACCAGGAAGCATCTTGCGTCCCACGGACTGACCCCTGAGGAATACCGGGCCAAGTACGGCTTCAAGAAAACCCAGGCCCTGGCTTGTAAGTCATTGGCCAGAGAGCGCCGGGCCAAAATGAAGGATATGAAATTGTGGGAGCGTCGCCAAAAGCCCACGGGTAACGAATAAGCACAGTCCCCGCCCCCGGGGCTGCGCGGCAGCCCCGGGGACCCCTTTTCGTCCGAACCAACCGCCACGCCCGGAACCTTCGCCTGCGCCCCTTCCCGGGACGCCAGTCGCCTTCGCCCTCCGTTTACCCCTTGTGGCCCAAAGAGCAGGACAGCACCCGACGTCGGGCCTGTTGCCTGGCGTCCGCCCCGTCCCAGGCCGGCCGGGCAACGTCTTTCGCCTGCCGGGCCGACAGGAGACGGCGCTGCCCATGGAGATCCCAGGCCTTGCCATGGCAGCCGGCGTTTCAGGGAATAGGCCGATTGGTTCGTGTCGCGTCCGCGAAATTCGTTTCCGGAAAGACTCGGGGCAACATCCGCAGGGCGGTTATTTTAAAATACGTACGGAACCGTTAGGGGAGGCCGCACTCGCCGCGCCCAGCCTGGATCGATCAAAGCCCGTGCAGTATTTTATACCGGCCCGAAGGAGAGGGCGGGGGGATGTCCCGGCCAACCTCCTGCCCAGGACGGGCCATTTTGCGACACAGGGCGGCAGAAAGTCCGCCGCCGCCCTGGCTGGACCAAATGAAAAGGCCTTTTGGGAGCCACCCAAAAGGCCTTTTGCAAAATGTTCATTCAGAGGAAGGTATTTCTCTTAGAGCAGGAGTCGTGCCACATCTGAAAAACCGTGAAAATCAATAATTTATCCATATAATACAAATAAATAGCTATGCCGAATAAGTCCGTTGGCGCTTCGAGACTTCTCCTGGGGGTACAAAATTCTGTACCCAGCCGAAAAGGAGCCGCCAGGGAGGGCAAAAATTTGTACCGCCCCGGCCACTACCTTCGACGCGCCTGAACGCTGCCGCCCACAAGTGAACTGCCCACGTCTGCGACCGCTGGTCCGGCAGCCTCCTGGGCCAGCCGCCACACCGCTATCGAGGCGTCGCCATCGTCCAAGCGCCGGTCAGCCCTTCCCCAGAGGAAGACGAATCGTCACTTTCGTTCCCGTTTCTTCCGAGGTTTCCATGGCGAGCGTCCCGCCAAGGGCCGTGGTCATCAGCAAGGCACTGTACGTTCCAAGTCCCGTCCCCCCGGCCTTGCCGGCGGTGACGTACTTCTCGAAAAAACGAGACCGGATTTCCGCAGGGACAGGCCGGTTGTTGGCAATGACAATGACGCACTCCCCCCGCTCTTCAGCCAAATCAACAACCACAGGCGCGTCCGTGTCGCTGGCTTCCAGCGCATTGCGGAGCAGATTGGCGACAATCACATCCAGAAGGCGGCAATCAGTTTGTAAGAGGACACGATTATGCACACGAAGCTGCAGTTTTGACTGATCGGCATGACTGCCCAACCCTAAAATTTTAAAATTATCGAGCAGGATCTGGACAGGATCACAGGGCATGACCTGAAGCGTATAGGAGCCTTCTTCGATTGTCCGCAATTCCAGGGAATCATTTATCTGGCTGAGCATCTTGCGCCCGGTCACGGCAATCATGGCCACCAGTTCGCGTTGGGCCGTCGTCAGGTTGTCGTCGTCCAGAAGCAGCTCGGGGATGGCAATGATCCCGGTCAGCGGCGTGCGCAAATCGTGGCGCATGATATGATCCACGTCCCGCTGCCTCTCCTCCAGGATCGCTCTGCGCCGCAACTCGGTGCACAGCTGGACGTTTTGCTCGCGCAACTCCTCTTGTTTCCGCTCATACGCCCCCCGCAGCCAGCCTACCAGCAGGGCGAGGGGAGGCATGGTCAAGGCCAGCACGCAAAGCCGCTCCTGGTTCATCGGCACGTACTGAAACAACTGGCCGGGGATGCTCCAGTAAATGAGAGCAAAGGCCAAGGCGATGGCCACGCTGGCCAGCCCGTACGCGATGCCGCCGAGAAAGGCGGAAAGGACAATGAAATTGGCGAACAGAAGGATGGGGTTCGGCACCTGGACGTCGATGTTTCGGAGCCAGAGCAAAGCCCCGGCCAAAGCCAGGGTCAACACGGGTCCGGCTATAGCCTGGCAGCCGCTTGGCTGGGGAGAAAGCCCGGTGGGCGGCTGCTTTTCGCCTCTGGCCTCAGCCATGTTGCTCCTTCCTCATGGTGAGCCGCCCAGCGGCGCGTGGAAGTTTGTGCGCCGCCCAGGACTTTGGCGCCAAAAACCATGCGCCTTCGGCCGGCAATCGGGGCCTTGCACCTCTCGCGGCCGGCGGGTTGCGCCCTCACCCTTCCTTGGTCACCTGGGCGCGGGACCGGCATTTCCGTTCCGCGTCCAGCAACTGCTCCGTAGAGACTCTGGTCTCCACTGCATCGCGCAGGGACGATTCAATTTTCCAGATCTGGTGGTCAAGACGTTGCGTCCAACCGGAGCCGAGATTCATGGTCAGGAAAAGCGTGAGCATCGTTGCTGCAAATTTGCTTTTCATCCTCTTTCTTCCTGAAAAAAAATGAGGAATAGCGCCCCGTGTTGCAAGGCCTGGGCAAAAGGACACGGCATTGGCCCCCGGGAACGGGGCTAGCAACGAAAAATATTGTTGTCACGATAACTCTTGTTCATCTTGCCCCGACTCGTTCCCTTCTTTGGCCTGTGCCTTTCGTCCTGCTCCCTGCTTGAGACGCTTCGCTCACCCCCCCCTAACAGCCCCAGGCCCTGAAAACAGCCACCTCTTCCCTGCCCCCTGACGGACAGCCTCATGACCCTGCGCCGGGGCACAGGCGCAATCAGCCGAGCGGCGCGTCAATCGCCCCCGCAAGACACAACAAAAACCACGCCGCCGTCGTCGCCCCTCCCCTGCCCAGGTCGCCGCACCGAGCGGCCTGCGGCGAGACCGGACCTCCGGGACGTACGGGCGCTATTGCTGCCGCAACAACTCTTGCGCCGGGACACTGCCATTGATCGCTGCTCGCTGGATATCGGAGAGCCCCTTCTCCGTTTGGCCAAGTCGCATGAAGCAGAGGCCACGACCGCAGTAGGCATCCACGTTTCCAGGGTTTGACCGTATGACGTCATCAAACAGCACTATCGCTTCATCGTACCTATTTGATTCAAGCAAATTCAGAGCGCAATCAAGCAGGACAGATCTTCCGCTTTCATTGATTTCACTCTCAATGCCCTTGTCGCTCGACACGAACGATCCCTGCCTATATGCACTTGAATTCTTTGTTAAAAATAAATAATACAGACCAGACAATTGCATTCCATATTGAACAATCGTCAATAACGATTGGCCAAGTGGACGCGTCATCCCAAGTACATCCGGCAGGTCAAAAGCGGCTCCGCCTACAAACGAGATCAAGAGGAGATAGCGTGAAGCGTTGCTGTTTTTCCTGGAAACCAACAGGACAAGCCAAAGATTTGAAGCGACTGACACAACCTGCAACAAAAGCATCATCGAATCACTCAAAAACGGATTCGATTGTTGCGGTCCAAAAACGGCCAGCACAACGCCAATGACTATCGAACCAAGCCAGAGCCGTTCAAAGATGACGACATTTCGCGTTCCCTTCATTTCACAGCTCGCACAGTGCTCTCCTTGAACAATCCGGCCTGACAAAAACGGTGTGCTTCCCCAAAAGGCTTCGCCCTGACAGATAATTGCGTCCGCTCGTGTCCGTCAATGCTGGTGAGTTCCAATGCCATGCCGCGCTGCCAATTGTCTGTCTTCGCCGAGCCCTGTGCCCGTTTATGCCAATCCCGGACCACCGTGGCAACGACAATGCCCCGCCCAAGCCAGCCCTCACGCAATCCCCGCCGCACCCTCGTCGGATTGGCGCTCACCGTGCCTGTGCTTTTTTTGTCGGACTTGCCTCCCCCTGGCCCACACTGGTCCGAGTGCAGGATTTTATACGCGACCAAAACTGCGGCGGTTGGGGGCGGGAGGGGCCGGGCAGGCATTGCCGGGACAGCGGAGAGGCAACAATGCCGGAGAGGGGCAGGAAAGAGGCCATCGGCCGGCCGTTCGGCCTTGTCCAAATGAAAAAGGCCTTCCGGGAGCCACCCGAAAAGCCTTTTTGCAAAATGTTCATTCAGAGGAAGGTATTTTTCTTATAGCAGGAGCCGTGCCAAAAGACGCAGAGCACCATTTTTCGTCAAGTTATCACGTCAATTCGGCCTATTACGACAACCAATCCAGACCTTGCACACCAAAAAGTCCCACCCTCACCGTACAGAATCCTGAACCCATTCGGGAATGACCGCCCGCACGGGGCAAAAATTTGTACCAGCCCCTTTCGGCCGCGGCAACGCCGCCACGCTTCTGTGTCTGACACCCGCGGACAGGGCCGCTAAGGACACGCACTCCCCGGAAGGCATCGCTTCTTTGGCCGGTCGTACCGACAGCCGGCCACGCCGCCGTCCCCCCGCAACGCCGCCCCTGTTGTCCCAACGCCGGTGCGGAGCCGGGAACGGCGGCCCGACCCGGCGGGCGTCAGGGAACGTCGCAACGCCGTCGGGCGTCCACTCCCACTTCCACGGCTTGGCCCCGCGCCGTCCCGGCTTTTGACGCACCCTCGAAGCCGTAGCCGCAAACCCTGCCGAACCGGGCCACGTCGTTGATGTCCTTCTGGTCGAGCGGGAAAACCCGGCAGGCCTTGGGCCGGCATTTGCCGTACACCCGGCATAAATGGTCTTTTGTCAGCATCGGACAGGCAATCGTGAAATGGCAGCACGTCCCGCACTGGCGGCAGTTCCCCTGGCGGCGCCGCAGTTGCCGGGCCACGTAGCCTTTGCGGAAATGGACCGCGAAAAGACGCCGGACCTTGCCGATGAAAATACGAGCTTCCTGTCTGATGACTGCCATAGTTGTTCCTTGATGCCTCGAACTCTCTCCTGCTTGATGGGACCAGATCATGAGAAAACGCCCCGGGGAGCTGGCCTGGGACAGCGTAGCACAACGAGGGACGCAATCCCGCTTTTTGGCCAAACCGCAACCGCTGTGCCGGTCTGGCCGTTATGCCCCGGTTTCCGGGTCCGAAGCGTCCCGGAAACGGCTGTCGGTCGCGGCAACGGCGGCAGCGACGCCGGGCAGAGCTGGATTCTCCCCGTTTGCCACGTCGGGATGGGCCACAGCGACCCGTTCGCCCTCTGGCGCATCCACAATGCTGCCGCGAGGCAGGATGCCGGCCCTGCCATCCCGTCGGTCATGGACCATCGTATACGGAAAACGGCGGCGATAGGCCTGGACCTGCCGGCGATAGATCGATTCTTCAGTCTGCCCTCTGGGCTCTGTCATGCACCCCTCCTGTGCCTCCTCCAAAACGCTTTGCCCCAGCCTGGACGTCAGACGCAAGCCGACCAGTCAGGGCAGCACCCCAGCCCCCTGGACGAGGTGCGCCGAGGGCCTTCGCTCCCCCCAAACAGGCGCCAGGGCAGATGTGTCCTTGTCATCTCGGACAACCCTTGACAAGACCTCTGCCAACATTGCCCACTGGCTTGGCAGGACTTCTTCTTTTGGTGGAGTGCTTACGCGGGACAGGAGCAGGCGGGCCGGGACGTCAACTGGACCGCCCTTCCCTTCCCTCTGGGCATGGGCTATTTTCCCTCAACCGCATTCCCGTGCACGCAAACAGAATGAACCGGAGATGGACACCATGGCGCAGGCAAAAGAAAAAGGGGCCAGCCTTTCAGCTAACCCCTTGATTTCTTATGGTGCCGAGGGAGAGAATTGAACTCCCGACACGGGGATTTTCAGTCCCCTGCTCTACCGACTGAGCTACCTCGGCGGCGGCGAGACACGGTAATTATCCAAACCCGCCGGGCTTGGCAACAACTTTTTTCGAGGAATCCATGCAAAGAAGCGATTTTATTTTTTCCCTGATCGGGCTATCAAGCTACCTGCTTGTGCTGTTCTACCTCTAGGAGACCCGCCATGACTGAACTTGCCGCCTTCATCGAATCCTGGACCGATGACCAAAACGGGGTCAAAAAAGCCTTCCTGCGCCTCAAAACCGTTCTCGAAGGCCTCCAAGGAGCCACCGTCAACTTCGTCCCCAGACCGCCGACCAGCTACAGCCTGCGTGCCGAACCCCATCGCGGCCGGCCGGTCATCACCATGGTCGACGTGGCCAGCCTCGACGGCGAACGCTTCCTGTCCGTCTGTTTCTACGCCGACACCATCAAAGACCCGGAAGAACGGGGCGACCTCATCCCCGGGGGCCTGCTCTCCCAGGACGGCTACTGCTTCGACCTCGACTCCGACGACGAAGACGCCGTCAGCTACGTCGAGGCCCGCATTCTCGAAGCCGCCGTGGCCTTTTCCCTGCCCGAAGAGGGAGAAGACAGCGAAGTCGACAACGACGATTGAGCCCGTTCCGCAACGCCCGCCCCTACCACGGCTGATACAGCTGCCCGGCAGGGCCGGCATCCTCCAGCGAAAACGCATCCGGCAGATGGGTGGCCGTCAGACGCCCGGCAGTGCTGACGACGGCCACCACATCAAACCGGCAGGGCCGGTCCCACAGGTCCTGTTCGGACAAATAGGCCGAGGCCGCCCGCACGAGCTTTCGCCGCTTGGCCGGGGTGACAGCCTCGTCGGGCCGGGCCAGGCTCCCGGCCTGGCGCGCCTTGACCTCGACAAAGACCAGGGTGTCGCCGTCGCGGCAGATGAGATCGACCTCGCCGCCCCGCGTGGAAAAGTTGCGGGCCACCACGACATAGCCCTTGGCCGAAAGAAGCGCCTCGGCGCAGGCCTCGCCCTCCCGGCCGAAATCCAGATGTTTGGCGCACACGACTAGCGCCAACCATGGGGGCGACGCCCCAGCCAAAGATGGTCATGGCCGCCCACGCCCGGCGGCAAGTCCTGACGACCGTCCGACTCAGACTGGCCACCGTGGTCATAAGAGACAAGGGAGCGGATCCCCGCCAGCAAAGGACGCCATCCCCTCTCCCCCCAGGTGGGATTCCAAAGGGCTATCTCTCCCTTTGGCCGCCGGAGGCACTCTTCCGCCTTCTCTCTGCCTCTCTTCACCATACACCTACACTCCGGGCAGGCCGAGTTGGCGGGGGGAGGCGTCGGGCAGCACGCCCCGGAAGGTCAGGCGGTGGATGGGGCATGGCCCCAGGGTGCGAAGCGCGGCGAGGTGGACGGCCACGCCGTAGCCTTTGTGGGCGGCGAAGCCGTAGCCGGGGTAACGGCGGTCGTAGACGGCCAGGAGGCGGTCGCGGGCCGTCTTGGCCAGGATGGAGGCGGCGGAGATGGCCGGCACGGTCAGATCGCCGCCAATAATCGCTTCCTGCTCGATGACGTGGGCGAGATGCCCCAGACGGGCCAGGGGAATGATTTTATTGCCGTCGATGCGGGCCAGGGACGGTGCGTGGCGCAAATGGGCCAGGGCCTTGGCCATGGCGGCAAAGGTGGCCTGCAAAATATTGATCCGGTCGATCTCCCCGGGCCAGACCATGGCTACGGTCCAGGCGACAGCCTGGCGTTTGATGGCGGCGGCCAGGACGTCACGCCGGGGAGCGGTAAGTTTTTTGGAATCGGTCAGGCCGGGCAGGTCGTAGCCGGCAGGCAGGATGACTGCCCCGGCGACGACGGGGCCGGCCAGACAGCCCCGGCCGGCCTCGTCCACGCCGGCAATCAGGCCGGTGTCAGGCATGGTTGGAAAGCCCCCAAGCGGAAAAAGCCGCGCCTGTCCGCGTCCGGAAAGGACGACGGACAGGCCACGGCCAAAGAAAGGAACCAGGCGTGGTCCACGGCGAAGCGCCGGGGCCTAATCCCAGGCGGTCTTGGTCTTGATACGGGCAGCCTTGCCGCGCAACGCCCGCAGGTAGTACAGGCGGCTGCGACGGACCTTGCCCTGGGAAACCACTTCCACGCGCTCGATAAACGGCGAGTGCATGGGGAACACGCGCTCGACGCCGACGCCGTCGGACACCTTGCGCACGGTGAAGGTGGAATCGACGCCACCCTTGCGCAGACGCAGCACAGCACCCTGGAAGACCTGGATGCGCTCTTTTTCACCCTCAATGATGCGCAGGTGCACCTTGATGGTGTCGCCGGGACGAAATGCCGGCATGTCCATACGCAACTGCTCGCGCTCAAGCTTCTCGATCACGTTCATAACGCTTTCTCCTCGGATAAAGCCGCCGGACGCCCCGCGTCCCTTGGCCTTGGAATGTCGTTGTCGCCGCCCGCGCGCCTACATGGCGTCGCCAAGCAGCCTGTCGGTGAGGATGCCGGCCGCGGCCCGCACCGAAAGATGGTTGTAGTCCGAAAACGGCCGGATCGCCGGCAAAACTCCGTCGGCCCGGGCCAGCACTTCCTCGGCCAGTCCGTGGCCGGTGCCAAGGACAACCAGGGTGGCCCGCGTCGCAATCAATTCCCGCGCCGCCGCAAAGGACAGCGTGGCCGGACCCTTGGCGCTGGTGGCGACCAGGGCGGCCGGTTGGCCGTGATCGCCTGAAACAGCGGCCAGGGCCGCATCCAGGCTCTCATGGAGCCGGACCAGGGACAGGGCCTCGGCCCGGTCCGGATTGGAGCGCGAGCCCGGCCCGGTGCGCCAATGGTCCACGATGCGCCCGGCCAGGGTGAGCTGGTCCCGAAGCGGGGACACCACTTCGAACCCGCCCAATCCGTAGGTACGGGAAACGCGCGCTATATCGTGTACGTCGAGGTTTGTCAAAGACACTGTGCCCACAGACCCGTCCTTGAGCAGCACCGGCCCATGGATCAACCCCAGATGGAGATTGCGTCCGGGCCGGGTGCGCGGGATGGCGCGCAAAAAGGCGGCGTCGTCCGGCGTCAGCGGCGTGGTGTCAAAGAGATCCGGCCGTCGGGCAAAGGTGGTCTCCAGGGAGCGCTCGTGCCTCCAGGCCGCGATGGTCGCATGGTTGCCGCCAAGCAGCACCGGCGGCACGGGCAAGCCCTCAAAGACCTCCGGGCGCGTATAATGCGGATATTCCAGCAGCCCGGCGGAAAAACTTTCTTCATCCGCCGAGGCGTCCTTGCCCATGAAGCCGGGAACAAGGCGGGCCACCGATTCCATGAGACAGGCGGCAGCGGACTCCCCGCCCGAAAGCACGAAATCGCCCACCGACACCGGAGTCACGTCAAAGAGGTCGAAGATGCGGGCATCAATGCCTTCGTAGCGGCCGCACAGAAGCGTGACAGCGTCTTCACCGGCCAGCTCGGCGGCCATGCGCTGGGTCAGCGGCGCTCCGGCCGGAGACAGCATGAGAATCTTTCCCGGACGGGGCAGGCTGCGCAAGGCTCCGACCATGGTGGGCAGGCCCATGACCATGCCCGGGCCGCCACCATAGGGCCGGTCGTCCACGGTATTGTGCCGGTCGGCGGCAAAATCGCGCGGGTTGACCCGGGAAACAGTCACGACGCCCGCCTCCACCGCTTTGGCCATGAGCCCGCAGGAGAGGAAGGAATCGAAGAATTCCGGGAAGATGGTCAACACGGTAAAACGCATGCTCGTCCTATTTGAAACGCTCCCGCCGTCCGCGTCGCACCCAGCCGGCAGCGGGCATCGCCCGCCGTCCCCGGCGCAGAGTCCCACCCCACCCTCCCCCGCCCATGCGGGGGGTCCGGGGGGATCATCCCCCCGGCGGGTCCAGGGCAGCGCCCCGGCGGGTGCAGGGCAGCGCCCTGCCAGCGCTCTGCCGGCGGCCCGGTTTATTCGTCCACGAGGTAGAGGTCGAGGAGTCCGGGGGGCGGGTCGATGAGCACGACGCCGGCATCGAGGTCGATGTCCGGGACGAATTCGTCGGTTGCGGGAAATAAAATTTCACGGCCTTTGGGGTCGCGGATGACCCAGATTTCCGGGCCGCCGAGGTCGCGGATGTCTTCGATGACGCCGAGATCGGGATCGGTTGGAGCAGCGCCGGCCAGCCGCACGCGCAGGCCGAACAGATCCTGGAGAAAGACCTCGTCCGGGGCCGGCGGAACAAGCTGTTCCACAGGCACGCAGACCGCCAGTCCCCGCAGGGTTTCGGCGGCGGTGCGGTCATTGATCTCGCCGAGGGTGATGAGGAAGCGGTCCTGATGCAGGCGGGACGCGCGAACGACATAATCCCTGCCGCGCCCGGGGTCCGACGGCGGCGACAGGCGCAGGGTCGAACCACGGGCGAAGTAGGTCGGGGAATCGGCGTGGCTGTCCACGATGAGTTCCCCACGGATACCGTGGGGGCGCGCTATGCCCCCCACGATGATGTATTTGCTTGCGGCCATGGACGTTGTGCCTTGGTTGCAGCGCGGGCCGTTCGCGCCGGCCGGCCTTTATTCGAGGATTTCCAGGACCGAGCGCTTGCGGGCCTTGGTCGAGGCCGCGCCGAGGATGGTGCGCATGGCCCGGGCGGTGCGCCCCTGTTTGCCGATGACTTTGCCGAGATCTTCCTTGGCCACCTTGAGTTCGATGACCGAGGTCTGCTCGCCTTCAATCTCCGACACATGCACTTCGTCCGGATTATCCACTAACGATTTCGCCACATATTCGATCAAGTCCTTCAACATACGCACCTCCTGAGGGTAATCGTAAGAGCAAGCGAAGGACTTCCGCCTCCGATTCCGCGTATCCCCCGGGCGTGTCCGGAGGAAGATGCGGCGGCGTCGCGGCTGCCGGCCCGGATCGATACAGCCGGGCGATATCCTGTCGGATACGCCTAGACGCCTGCCTTCTGGAGCAGGGCGCGCACGGTGTCCGTGGGCTTGGCGCCGAGCGCCAGCCAGGCCCGTACTCTTTCACCATCCACTTTTATCTCCGCCGGGTCAACCATGGGGTTGTAATAGCCGAGGTATTCCAGGGCGCGGCCATCGCGGCGGGTCTCGGAATTCATGGCGACAATGCGGTAAAACGGGCGCTTTTTCGAACCCATGCGGGTCAGGCGCAGTCTCATAGCCATCGTGTCTCTCCCTTTGTATCTGGTGGACGATTCTAGTTGTGGAAGCCCGCTGCCCTGGTCGGGCTAGCGTTTTTTCCGTTTTTTCCGTTGTTCTTTCTTCTTCTTGGCAGCGGCCCGGGCACTTTCCACCGCAGCCTTGCTTGGCGCGCCGGGGGCTCCGCCCATACCGCCCATGCCCGGCGGCATCCCCGGCATGCCGGGCATCCCAGGCATGCCGCCCATGCCGCCCATCCCCCCCATGCCGGGGGGCATTCCGGGCATCTTCATGCCCGGCGGCATCTTGGGCATGGACGGCATGCCCTTGCCGCCCATCATGCGCTGCATCATCTTCTGCATCTGGGTGAAATTTTTCAGCAGCTGGCTGACTTCCAGGACCGTGGTGCCGGAACCCTTGGCAATGCGCTCCCGACGGCTGGTGTTGATGAGCTTGGGCGTCTCCCGCTCGGCCTTGGTCATGGAGTTGATGATGGCCTCGACCCGGTCCATCTCCTTCTCCGGCATCTGGACTTCACCGAGCTGCTTTCGGACCTGGGACATGCCCGGGATGAGCTTTAACAGCCCCTCCAGGGAGCCGAGCTTCTTGATGCGGCGCATCTGGGTGCGAAAGTCTTCCAGGGTGAACTGGGCCTTTCGCAGCTTGCGCTCCATCTCGGCCGCTTCCTCGGCATTGACGTCGGTCTGGGCCTTCTCAATCAGGCTCAGGATGTCGCCCATGCCCAGGATGCGCGAGGCGGCCCGGTCGGGATAGAAAAGCTCCAGGTCAGAGACTTTTTCACCCGTGCCCACGAGCTTGATCGGCTTGCCCGTCACCTGGCGCACGGACAGAGCCGCGCCGCCCCGGGCATCGCCGTCCATCTTGGTCAGGACAACGCCGGTGATGCTCAGGCGTTCGTTAAAGGCCGCGGCCACGGTGACGGCGTCCTGGCCGGTCATGGCATCGGCCACGAACAAAATTTCGCCGGGCTGGCAATCGGCCTTGATGGCCGCCAGCTCGTCCATGAGCGTCTCGTCGATGTGCAGGCGGCCGGCGGTGTCGAGCAGCACCACGTCGTGCCCGGTGCGCTTGGCCTCG
This sequence comes from Desulfovibrio sp. TomC, assembly GCF_000801335.2. Taxonomy (NCBI): domain Bacteria; kingdom Pseudomonadati; phylum Thermodesulfobacteriota; class Desulfovibrionia; order Desulfovibrionales; family Desulfovibrionaceae; genus Desulfovibrio; species Desulfovibrio sp. TomC. The sequence goes on along the minus strand of NZ_JSEH01000027.1, from coordinate 11,479 downwards.
GCCAGGGCGGCGCGGCAGATATCCACCGGGTTCTGGTCCGGCGTGGACGGATAGGCCTCGATGTCGAGCTGGGTGGCAAGCTTGTGGAGCTGGTCGATGGCGGCGGGACGGTAGACGTCGGCCGGGACCAGATAGGGCTTGCGCTTGAACTCGCGGCGCAGCTTGAGCGCCAGTTTGGCGCAGGTGGTGGTTTTGCCCGACCCCTGCAACCCCACGACCATGATGACGGCCGGGCTGGCGGAAAGATCAAGATCGGTGGCCTGGCCGCCGAGGATCTCAATGAGTTCCTCGTGGACGATCTTGACCACCTGCTGCCCCGGGGTGAGGCTTTTCAGGACGTCCTGCCCGGAGGCGCGTTCGCGCACGCGTTCGACGAAGTCCTTGACGACCTTGAAGTTGACGTCGGCCTCAAGCAGGGCCAGACGCACTTCACGCAGGGCGGTCTGGACATTTTCCTCGGTCAGGCGGGTCTGCCCCCTGATCTTGCGGAAGACGTCTTCGAGTCTGTCTGTTAGGTTGTCGAACATGATCCTGGCGAACCTCGGTAAAGGGCAAAGTTTGACTTGATAACCGCACGACGTCCATACGTCAAGGGCTCATTTGCAACACCGCCAACCGGCTGCTCGGCAGCGTTCACTTCGGTCGGCTGGGAAAATGAACGTCTGTCAAATTATAGAAATTACTGCGAGGTCTCAGGGAATTTCTATTTTAAGGCTGGGATCCGTTTCTACGGACTCCACAATGGCATTGTATCTGGAAAAAAGTTTCACAATTTCCTGTTTCCGCCGACTGCCGTCAAATTGTGACCACTCATAGAGATTTGTGGCAATAAATTGTTCTGCTTCCACAACATCTATACGTGCATCGACCTCAAAGCCTTTGGCCAAGGATTCAACGCCTGGACGACTTTCCGATATTGTCACAATCAAGGGCGTCAAGCCGCTTTCCAGATTACGGATACACTTCCTGATCAAGGCTTCCGTGGCTGCCGTCGTTACATGAATCGCAACGCCTTCAACGAGAAAATCACCTGCCCTGGCGTTTGGCGCGTCCGCGACCGAGGCCCCATGATGCTCAAGCTGTTTGTGCTCAGGCAAAATAAGATCAAGCTTGGCGCCGACGAGATGCTGCAACACCGTGCCCGCATACATGGTTCCGGGATTGTCTTTTTGTCGTTTAACTGCCTGCCTGAGGAGATCAGCCACAAGGGACCGCAGAGATTTCCCAGGATCGTAGCGAAGGACAAACGGCTTGCCGGAAAAGAAGTCCTTTACCCGTTTCATCCACCAAGCTTCAATCGCTTGCAGATCAGCGAGACCACAGCTGTGAAGATCGTTGATAAAAGTTAGGTAATCCCGCATGTTGCCAAGGCTGCCTCGACTGGTGCGCCCCCCTTCCTCAGCCAGGACGCGGGTGATGCCGTAGTCAGCCAAGATAGCTTGCACAGCGCTTTTACTGAGCCCCGCGACTTGTCCTGTCCCTTCGGTCACAAGAACGTCCGGCGAAAGCGGCAGCCCGCGACGAATAGCCTGCCGCGTGACGTGCAGGGCTACGGCCAACTGCCCTTTGCCGACAAACCGGCGAAGCCGGCGATATTCGGCCAAGCGCTTTTCAAGTGGATTCATCATGCACCGGGATCAATTTAGAGAGCAAATGCCTCGCCAGAAAGGCTGCGACGGGAACAGCCACGGCGTCGCCCATGGCCCGATAGGCGTCGGTGTCGCTGCCCGGCAATTTGAACTGTCGCGGGGCGCCCATCAAGCGCGCCGCTTCAACGGCCGTCAGCAAACGTGTTTTATAACGCCCGCCGTCCCGCATCACCAGGAGCTGCCGGCTGCTGCCGCCGGCCGGCGTACGCAGACAACCGGCTACATCATCAAACCGCAATTCCAGGACTTGACGACCGTCTCGGATACGCCGGTAGCCAGGAACCACGTCAAGCCCGCTCTCTTCCAGCCGCCGCCTGTGAGCAGGAGGAATGAGCGCCAGATTTTTCTGGCTGGTCGCCTCGTCATGGCAGGGACGCGAACGGTCCACAATGTCTGACAGGGAGTGCCGCCGCAGATGCGGCTTGGGCAATTTCCACCAGATAAAAGCCTCTGTTGTCTCGGCGACACGCGCAATGGCAGCAGGATGCAGCCAGTTCGGACCATCCCCGACGAGGCCAGGGGGGATAGAGACGTTCTGGCTCACCCCGACGACGAAAACCCGGGGCCGTGATTGGGGCACAAAATGCACAGCGTCAAGCACGATGGCCCCGACCCGGTAGCCGCGTCCAATCAAGGCCTCGTGCAGTTCTTTGTAGTGCCGGCCGTCATGGGCCGACAACAGACCGACGACATTTTCCGCGACAACCACAGGCGGCCTTTCGTCCATGGCGTCCATGACGCGCAGCCACTCCCAGACAAGCCCGCTGCGACTGGCCCGAATGCCCTTGGCCGCCCCGGCCAGCGAAAGATCCTGGCAAGGGAAACTCGCCCAGGACAAGGTCGCCGACGGCACATCGCCCCCGCGCACCTCGGAGACAGACCCCAGGATAAACGGTTTTCCCGGATGGTTGGCCCTGAACACGGCAGCTTTTTTCCCACACACGTCATTGGCCCAGGCCAAGTCGAACCACCGGGACAGGGCATGGCTGACCAAACCGCTGCCTGCAAAAAAATCGAGGAAGACGGGCTTTGCCGACCGCGCACCGCCGACTTCCCGAAAATCATGAGCGACAGCCCCGGCCTGACCGGCAGCAATATTCATAATGCTGCAACCGGTCTGCGGATCATTGCCGCAAAGGCATCAAATTCGCGTTCCAGGCTTCGCAACTCACACTCCCAAACAATAATCACACGCCAACCCATATGTTCCAAGATTCTTTTGTTTGTTGCATCCCTTGCCACCGTGCGCTCAAACTTTCGTCCCCAGTAGGCTGCATTGGAAGCAGGCATGGAAGCGCGTTTGCAACCAGGATGGCGGTGCCAGAAACAGCCGTGAACAAAGATGATCGTCTTGTAGCGCGGCAAGACGATGTCGGGTTTTCCAGGCAGGCCGGCCTGATACAGCCTGAATCGGAAACCGTGCCGAAACAAAAGCGAACGCAATGCTCTCTCGGGCCGGGTATCGCGTCCCTTGACGTTGGCCATGACCCTGCTTCGTTGCGCGGGACTCACCGTGTCCATGCCGACCGAATATACCGACCAGTCCCGTCCCTGCCAAGGAAATCAATGCCCCGGACCTTGGCCGTGTGCCTGGAATAAAAAAAGCCCCGTCCGGCGGTCGGACGGGGCCAGGGGATCTGCTGCGAAGCCGGCGGCCGAAAGACTACCAGCTGTTGCGACGGGAACGGTCGCCGCCGAAGCCGCCGGCGCGGGGCTGACGCTCCTCGGCCTCGTTGACCCGCAGGTCGCGGCCGCCAAAGGCCTTGCCGTTTAGGCCCTGCATGGCGGCGTCGGCGCCGTCGGCGGCCATCTCCACGAAACCGAATCCACGCAGACGGCCGGTCTCGCGATCCTCGATGAGCTTCACCGAGGTGACTTCGCCGTAGGCGGCAAACAGGTCGCGCAGTTCGTCTTCATTGGTGGAAAAGGGGAGATTGCCGACATAGAGTTTCTTGGACATCTGCTAAAGCTCCAAACTGTTACGGCTCATTCTTGAAGTCGTCGGGAGCTTGCAAACGCGAAGATCCTCTAGGACACGGACAAAAATCGAGCCAGACGTTAAAGATGCCCCGCACTATGCTCCCGGTCCACGTCTGTCAACGGTTATTTGCAGGCCAGGGCCGCAGCCAGGCTGGACCAGTCATGCCCACGCAGAATCCGCGTATCGTGAAGAATCAGGCGGTCACGAAGAGCCGTTGCGACAGCCTCCGGACCGACAACGCCGTAATGCGGCAACAGTGCGGCAAAGGCCCGGCTCTGGGCCGCTTCGGGCAGGGGCAGGAGATCTTCCGGCCGAAGCGCCTCGACATGTTCTTCCGACTGGCACGGCCGGCCAAAGACGACGAATTCCCGGCAGGCCATGGGCCGCAGGGCATAGACCGAACAGGCCCCGTCCACCAGAAACGGACAGCGCTCCCCCGTCCCGGTCGGCGAGAGCAGCAAGGCCGCGCCCACCAGCCGGGCCGGGCGGCCGGACAGCTGGGTCAGGGCGAACCAGCGCAGCCCCTGGACCTCCAGGCTCGAGACCGGGATGGGCTGCAGGCAGCAGGCGTGGCAGCCGCTGTGGCAGGCCGGGTTCCGGGAATCGGCGGCCACGGCCCGGGCGATGCCGGCATCAAGGATGGCGTAGGCTTCCAACAACGCGCCAAGCCAGGGCAGCCGGGCGCAGGCTTCGCGAAACCGATAGGGCGAACAGTTTGCCATAGGCGACTTTACGCTGCCCAGGGGCAAAGTCAACGCGACGCGGTCGCTCCTGGCAATCGTCTTCACGACTGCGACCTCCCTCCCCTCCTCGCTCCAAAGACGCCCCCTCAGCAAGGCTTCGTTGCTACCCAGCCTCCAAACAGAAACGTCTGGTAGAATCGAACGGGAGAAGTGAAGCCTGCTTCAGTGAGCAGAGCATAAAGTTCCCGTTCTGGGACAAAATCCACATCCCGTAGAATGTGCTCCTTGTCCTTGGCAAATTGCTCCGTGGAAACGCCCTGCAAGGCGTACGAAAAAAGCCATGCATCCAACAGTTTTTTGCAATCATCAGAACCGGTGTCTCCATGAAGGTCGGCAAGAACAAAAGTTCCACCCGGCTTCAGATTTTCGGCTATGGCGCGGAAGTACTTTATTTTTTCCTCATGACCTTTGATGAAATGGGCTACAAAGACAGAAATTGCCGCGTCGAACAAAAGCGGCGACTGGTACTCCTGCAAACGACTATTGATGCACTCCGCCCGATTCCCGATACCGGCTTCAGAAACACGCCGCCGACAGGCACTGAGCATATCGGAGGAAATATCAACACCGACAAAAGTCCAAAAAGGAAACAGTCTCCCAAGATTGACGATTTCAGCGCCGGTTCCGACACCGGCTGCAAGCAACCTCGCATGTTCACCGATCGGGGACAGCAACGATGCAATCATGTGATGCAAGGCATCGTAGCTGGGACAGAACAGCCGAATCCTGCGATCATACCTGCCCGCGAGGTCTTCATCGAAGTGCGCCGTAGGGTCAAATTGTTCCGATGCCTGCGTCATATTGCTTCCTGCCTACCGCGCTCCGACCATGCGCCGGCAGTTGACCGCCTACCCCCGAAGCGCCTTGGCAAAGCCGGCTTCGGCCCGGTTGATGACGGTCTCGTCCACGCAAAAGGCCAGCCGGAAATAGCCCGGCATCCCGAAGCCGCGCCCCGGCACGGCCAGGACCCGCTCGGCGGTCAGGCGCTTGAGAAAGACCAGCTCGTCGGCATCGGGCGATTTGGGGAAGAAATAAAACGCCCCGCGCGGCATGACGAATTCATACCCGGCCCGGGTCAGCACCCCGGCCATGGCCTGCCGGCGACGCTCATAGATGGTGCGGTCAACGGCCTGCCCCAGCGCCCGCAGCAACAGGGCCTGCCCTACGGCCGGCGCGTTGACGAAGCCCAGAATGCGGTTGGCAATGGTCATGGCCGCAACCAGCTGCCCCCGGCCTTCCAGCTGCGGCGACACCACCACATAGCCCACCCGCTCGCCCGGCAGGGACAGATTTTTGGAAAATGAGCCGATGACCAGCGAGTACGGATACAGCGGCAGCACCGACGGCACCTCGAGCCCGTCGTAGGCCAGGAAGCGGTAGGGTTCGTCGGCCAAGAGATAGATGGGGCGTTCCCGGCCGGCCGAGACGCGGGTCAGCATGGCCGCCAGTTCGCGCAGGGTCTCGATACTGTAGACCTGCCCGGTCGGGTTGTTGGGCGAATTGACGAGCACCACCCGGGTGCGCGGGGTGATGGCCGCCTCGATGGCCGCGATGTCCAGATCGAAGGACTCGGCCTTGGTGGGCACGGGCTTGAGAACCCCGCCGTAGTTGCCGGCATAGAAGCCGTATTCCACAAAATACGGGATGGGGCAGATGACTTCGTCGCCCGGGGTCAGGACCGCCCGGAAAAAGACATTGATGCCGCCGGCCGCGCCGCAGGTTAAAAGCAGGTCATCGGCGGCGATGGCAATGCCCTGTTCCTGGGTCAGATGCTCGGCCAGGGCGGCTCGCACGGCCGGATAGCCGGGATTTGGCATGTAGCCGAAGGCAAAGGGCTGGTCCGCCTGCTGGGCCAGATCGGCCAGACACTCGCCCACCACCGCCGGCGGCGGCAGATCGGGGTTGCCAAGGGAGAAGTCGCACACGGCGTCTTCGCCGTACTGCTTTTTCAGCTCCAGTCCCTGTTCAAAAATCTGGCGAATCCAGGCTCCGCCTGCCAAAAACTGCTCCATCTGCTCGGTGACCAGCTTCACGGTCCACCCTCCCGGAAAAACGTATCGGCAACCCATGGCATCAAAACCGAACCGTTGCAATATGGTAACGAGTTTGGCATGGCCCGGGGAGGCAAAGGGATGGCCTTGGCTACCTCCCGGAAACACAGCACGGGCAAGAAAACCAGCCTCCGGCCGGCAGCCTGCCTCAAAAAAACAATTCCCTCCGCATTGAGTTTCAGTTATGGTCTTCGCCTCACGGCGTTCCCTGCCGCTAATCCCTTCACCACGAGACTCCCATGACCGAGGCGAAAAAGCCTGAAATCCTAGCCCCAGCGGGCGATCCCTATTCCTTTATGGCGGCTGTGGCCGCTGGCGCCGACGCCGTGTACTGCGGCCTCAAACATTTTTCCGCCCGGATGCTGGCCCGCAACTTCTCCACCTCGGAGCTGGCGGCCCTGGCCGAGGTGGCCCGCGCCCGGAACGTGCGCACCTACGTGGCCATCAATACCCTGCTCAAGCCCGACGAGGCCGACAAGGCCGGCCGGCTCATCGCCCGTCTGACCGAGGACGTCGGTCCCGATGCGCTCATTGTCCAAGACCTGGGCGTGGCGGCCGTGGCCCGGCAGGCCGGCTACAAGGGCGAACTGCACCTCTCCACCCTGGCCAACGTCAGCAGCCCGACCGGCCTTTCCACGCTGGCCCAGTTTTCCATCTGCCGGGTGGTCCTGCCGCGCGAACTGTCCGTGGACGAGATGCGCGAGATGGCCGAAGCCGCGCCCGAGGGTCTCAGCCTGGAGGCCTTTATCCATGGGGCGCTGTGCTATAACGTCTCTGGGCGGTGCTACTGGAGCAGCTATCTCGGCGGCAAGTCCGGCCTTCGCGGCCGCTGCGTCCAGCCCTGCCGGCGCATTTACGACCACCGGGGCCAGAAGGGCCGCTACTTCTCCTGCCAGGACTTGAGCCTTGACGTCCTGACCAAGGCGCTGTTGACCATCCCGAAGATCACCGCCTGGAAGATAGAAGGCCGCAAGAAAGGCCCGCATTACGTCTATCATACCGTGGCCGCCTACAAGCTGTTGCGCGACGCCGCCGACGATCCGACGGCCAAGAAGATGGCCGTTGGCTTCCTGGAACAGGCCCTTGGCCGCCCGGGCACCAATTACAACTTCCTGCCCCAGCGCCCCAAAAATCCCATCGACACCAAAGAGCGCACCGGCTCGGGCCTGCCGGCCGGCAAGCTCTCCCGGGGCATCAAGTTCGGCCAGTGGAACCTGTCCACCCGGGTGGCCCTTATGCCCGGCGATCTGCTGCGCGTCGGTTTCGAGGACGAGCCCGGGCACCGCATCGTCAAGGTGACGCGCACCGTGCCCAAGGGCGGCCGCCTGACCCTGACCTTTGAAAACGAAACCCGGCCGGAATCCGGCATTCCGGTCTTTTTGATCGACCGCCGCGACCCGGCGCTCATGGCCAAGATCGGCCCTCTGGAATCCGCCGTGGCCAAGGTGACGCCCAGGGAAGCCAAGCCCTCGGAATTTGTCGCCCGGCTGCCCAAGCCGGCCAAGCCGGCCCGCATCGAACCGCTGTCGCTTTCCGTGTGGCGGCATCCCGATGTGCGCAAGGAGAATGGCCCCTTTGGCGTGTGGGTCTCCACCAACCGGGCTCACAACCTGCCCCTTGGCCGGGCCGCCACGGTCTGGTGGTGGCTGCCGCCGGTCATCTGGCCGGATGAGGAAAGCGAATTTGTGAGCCTCATTGCCGCCATTGTCTCGCGCGGCGGCAAGCGTTTTGTCCTGGGCGCACCCTGGCAGACGGCCCTTTTCCCCAAGGACGCCAAGGGCGTCGACTTCTGGGCCGGCCCGTTTTGCAACATCGCCAATCCGCTGGCCCTGGGCGAACTGGCCCGCGCCGGCTTCTACGGGGCCTTTGTCTCGCCGGAGCTGTCCGGCGAAGACCTCGTCAATCTGCCCCGGGTCTCGCCCCTGCCGCTGGGCATTGTCCACAAGGGCGCCTGGCCGCTTGGCCTGTCCCGGGTCCTTTCCGGCGAGGTCAAGACCTGCCTGCCGGTGGTCAGCCCCAAGGACGAATCCCTGTGGGCCGTCAAATACGACCGCACCTACTGGCTCTACGCCAACTGGGAGATTGATCTCTACAAGTACCGCGACGCCCTGACCCGGGCCGGGTATGTGGTGTTTGCCGATCTGCGCGAACCCCTGCCCAAAGAGCTGCCCCGGCGCGAACGCACCAGCCACTTCAACTGGGACGTCGGGTTGCTGTAATGGGACGGCCGGCCAAACTCTGCATTGCCATGGTGGGGTTGCCGGCCATGGGCAAGTCGACTATCGCCTCGAAAATAAAAGAGAATCTGGAAAAAGACGACATCAAGGTCGGCATTTTCAACAACGGCGACGTGCGTCGGCGCATGATCCCCGGCAACACGTCCCACGCCGGGTTCTATGATCCGGACAATGCCCAGGCGGTGGGGCTGCGCGAACGCATCGCCGCCGTCAGCATTGCCGAGGCCAAGGCCTTTCTCTCGGCCGAAGGCCACATCGCCATTCTCGACGCCACCAACGTCTCCCGCAAACGGCGGGAGACGTTGCGGCAAAATTTAGGCAACTACCCCATCCTGTTCGTCGAATGCGTCAACGACGACCCGGAAATCCTGGCCCTGTCCGTGGCCCGCAAGGCCCGGCTGCCCGAATTCGCCCATCTGCCCGAAGCCGAAGCCAAGAAGAGCTTTTTCACCCGCATCGGCTATTACCGCCACATTACCGATCCCCTGGACGACGAGCCCAATTTCGTGCGCCTCGACAGCCTCAACAACCGGATCATTGCCGAGCGCGTCCGGGGCGAACTCCCCTACTACGGCCGCATCCGCGACCTGCTCATGTCCGACTGGATCAAAAACCTCTTTCTCGTGCGCCATGCCGAGAGCGAATACAATCTGGAAAACCGCGTGGGCGGCGATTCCGGGTTGACCGAAAAAGGCCGCAAGATGGCCTGGGCCTTGTCGCGCCATTTTATCGGCACCCCGCTGCCCTACGTGTTCACCAGCACGCTGACCCGCACCCGGGAGATGGCCGAACCGCTGCTGGAAACCCGCAAGGGCCAGACCGTCCACCATGCCTTTGCGGAGTTCGACGAAATCAACGTTGGCGAATGCGACGGCCAGAGCTACGCCGAGATGGAAGAGGCGCGGCCGGAGCTTTTTGCCGCCCGGGGCCGCAACAAATACAATTTCGTCTATCCGGGCGGCGAGGGCTACGCCACCATGGCCGGCCGGGTCTACCGGGGGGTCAAAAAGGCCATCTACTTAAGCGGCAACTCCGAATACATCATGATTATCGGGCATCAGGCGGTCAATCGCATGATCCTGTCCGATTTTCTCTTTCGCCGGGCCGAAGACGTGCCCTATATCTTCATTCCCCAGGACAAATATTTTCACATTGTCTCGACCCAAAGCAAAAAGCTCTTTGAATTGCGCAAGTTCTAGACTGGACCAGAATGAAGTGCGCCCAACAGGCCGCGTCCGCGCCGCCCTGTCAGCCGCTGGTCGGCGCACGCAACAAAGCCATTTGCCTCAGGATATATCCGCGCTCCAGGGTACGCCTGATCTCGATCCATCCGACCTCGACGGCGCGGGGCGGGCCGGATCGCAAGGCTGCGGAAAACCGACAAAAACAGTCGAACTTTGACAAATAGCCATTCTATTTCAGAGTGTTACCGCCGCATAGCGCAACTTGACGAACCCCATGCTTTGGACTAGCTCTCGCTCTTTATGCCTGTACCATTCGCCGCCGTCCCCTGCGGGCGGTCCCGGAGCTCCGGGCTGGGCCGCATCCGTCAGGCTAACCGTATCCGAGGCCCGGCCGCCGGCCGGCCGCACTTCGCAGCAAGCCTGTTATGCCGCACAGCTTCTCAGAACTCTCGCTGATCTATGTCTCCTTCTCCGTGCTCGCCCTCTATGCCCCGGCCGTGTTGTGCGCCCTGGGGCTGGCTTTTTTCCTGTATCGCCGCCACACAAGGCTTGAACGTCGCCAGCAAAAACATCAACGCATCCGCTACGCTATCACCGAGAAAGGCCTGGACAAGCGCAAGCGCATGGCCCTGGCCACCCAGCGGCGCAACATCCGGGAGTTGGCCAAGCTCGTGCACGGCCAGCTCAAACAGCACGAGCGGGCGCTTACCCCCTACCAGAACCAGCGCACCTCGGCCTTTATCGAACGGGCCGTCACCACCGTGGACTTCGACCGGCTCTACGCCCTGCACAACCTTTTGGCCGCAAACGACGCCGCGCAGGTTTCCCCGGCCGTGGAAACATTTTTCGAGCACACGAGGTAAGCATGTCCCTGCCTGAAAACATCGGGAAATTCGTCTCCCGGCTGATCAATACCGTCAAAAGCGAATCCGCCGACTGGCAGAAGGCGCATCAGCCCGACCTGGACCGGCTCAAGGAAGAAAAGCGCGTGGCCGAGCGTGAACTCAAGCAACGCCTGGAGTTGATGGAGATCCGCTTTGCCGAGGAGTGCAAGCGGGCGCGGCTGGAAGAAGAGCGCCAGACCGAGAATTTCAGCGAATTCCTGTCCAGCATCGACGATATGAAGACCAACATGCTGGAATATTACGGCACCATGCCCAAGCCCATCGCCCTAATGATCCACCACCACGCCGCCGAACTGCTCAAAGAGGCCTGGCATAATCCCGATGCCCGGGAACGCCTGCAAAAGCAGACGCGCTTTACAAGCCTCATGCTCACCATCACCGAGGATCTCTCGGAGATCGGCCGCGACGGCGGGCAAAAAGCCCTGCCCGAAAAGACCATCGCCTTTATTCAAAACAAGCTGGAGTAAGGGGGGAGGGAGAGGGAGAAGAGAAAGAGTGCCTCCGGCGGCCAAAGGGACTGAGTCCCTTTGGAATCCCCTTTGGGAGTTTGGTTTGACTATGGGCGTTGCCGAGTCGATGAGCGGCAGTTCCGCACGAAAAGAGGAGAGAGGTCCGGGGGGATCATCCCCCGCGCCGGAGCAACGGTGGTTGCCGTCACGGGCAAACGGGCAGACAGGCATGACCACAACCGACCCGTTTGACACCCCCCATCAAAAACCCCTTAAAAAG
>NZ_JSEH01000026.1 GCF_000801335.2 Desulfovibrio sp. TomC | reverse complement strand
AATTTGTGACATCGCGTGGAAGGCACAACTTCGTTTGTGTGGGCGATATAGAAAACTGTTAGCCAAGGGCAAGGGCACGCAGTTAATTGTTACGACCATCGCCCGTGAGTTGTCTGGTTTCATTTGGGTGATTGGGCGTCAAGCTGAACAGGCAGCGGCTTAAGGTAAAATTCTAAAAAAATAAATAATATAGAGCCAACAAAGAAGGATATCCAGGTCCCAGGCAGGAGTGCGACCACGGGTAGGAGAAACCTCGGGTACGTTATGGGATAGGCTGCCAGCCAAACTCCCGGTCTTAGAGAGAGGCAGCTCCACTCCGCGACGAAAAAGGTCATGCGGTAACCAACCCGCGAATAGCAGCCTGATCAACCGTCGCTAAAGAGTCCCGCTCCTGCCAGGCGGCCTGGAAGAAACATGCACCAGAAAAAATACGTCGGAAAAGGAAGGAACTCATAAAATGAGAGGTTGACAGCTTTCAGTCATAACAGCGTACGATTTTTGCCAAATCGTGCCCTGCCCCCTAGTCGGCCAGACCGTGTGGCACGCATCGTTTGCACGCCTGTCGGTCGCGTGCTAACGCCTTGTCCGTGAAACGCATTTTATCCCATCCCTGGCCACTGGCGCTGTTTGTCCTGGCCCTGGCTCCGCGTCTGTATGCCCTGGGCGATCCGTCGATGTCGTTTTACGACGAGCTGACCACCCTTGCCCGCGCCCTGGAACCGTCCTTTGCCGGCGTCCTGGCCGGGGCGGCCCGGCAGTATCCGCCCTATATCGATTTCCAGCCGCCGCTGTATTATCTGATCATCCACGCCGTGATCGACCTCTTTGGCCACAGCGACTTTTATGCGCGTCTGCCGGCGGCCCTGGCCGGGGCGGCCTGTGCGCCGCTGCTTTATTTCCTCGGCAAGCGCCTGGGCGGCCGGGCTTGCGGCATCGTTGCCGGCGCGGCCGTGGCGGTCAATCTCTACCAGATCGACGTCAGCCAGCAGGTGCGCCTCTATGCTCTGTTCGGGGCGTTGACCCTTGGAGCCGTGCTGGCCCTGTGGCGGGCGCTTGACGGCGGCCATCGCCGGGACTGGGCCGTTTTCGCCCTGACCCTGACCGCCGCCTGCGCCACCTCCTACTTGTCGGCCGCGACCCTGGGGCTGGCCCTGGTCCTGACCGGGCTGGCCCTGGCCTTTCCGGGTGCGGCCGCGCCGCCGCGATCACGGACCCTGATCGGGCTGGCCGGGTCCCTGGGGCTGGTCCTGGCCGTCCTGGCTCCCTGGTGGCTGGCCACCAGCGGGATGCGCGCCTATCTGCTGGCCCCGAGCATGCAGGCCCGCCCCGCCCTGGGCGCGGCCCTGACCGGCACGTTTGCCGCTTTTTCCAGCCACTACGCCGCCTTTCTCGGCCGCCCGGAACTGCCCTGGCTCCTGGCCGGGCCGGCGGTCGTCGGGTTGGGTCTGGGCCTGCTCCTGCCTGGCCGGCGGCGGGGGGCGGTGGTTGTGGCCCTGCTTTTTGCGACCAGTTTCGCCCTGGTCTGGGGCCGGGCCGACAGCGCCCACCATTTCCAGGTGCGCTACGTGCTGCCGTGCCTGTTTGCCGCCCTGCTGGCCGTGGGCCTCGGGTTTTCCCGCCTGACCGAGCGCGTGGCGGCCCGCCGGGTTGTCCATGTCCTGTCCCTGCTTCTGGGGCTGGCCCTGGCCTGGCCGAGCCTCGGGGCGGCCCCGTTTTTTTACCGCCGCGACGACAGCCGCTTGAAAACCCTGGCCGCGACCTTACGTCAATACGCCGCGCCGGATGCGTCGCTGGCCCTGTGGCGCGAGGCCGATCCCTGGACACGGCCCTATTTCGAGACCTTTGTCCGCTGGTATCTGCCCCGGGCATTCCTGCCGGCCCAGCCGGGCGAGGACGAGGATGGCCGGGTGGCCCGGGAATGCCTGCTCCTGGTCCCGGCCTCGCCCGGCACGCCGCCACCGGCCGGAGCCGCGCCGGTTGCCGAGCTGGCCCGGGCCAACATCTGGCGGCTGCCCTTGGCCAATGCCACGCCCCTTGTGCCGTCAACCGGGACCTTTACGGCCAGCCTGACGCCCGAGGCCGCCTTTGCCGAACTGGCCGGCAGCCGCAACATCCGGGCCACGGGCACGTCCCTGGCCCTGGCCGACCGGGGGCGTTCCGGCGAGGCCAGCTACGTGTTCACGCCGCTGCCCGGCCAGCTCGTGGCCCTGGCCGGCCTGGACCTGGGCAGCGACGCGGCCGCCTACCCCGACGAGCCGCCCTCGGGCCGGGTCAGCGTCCTGGTCGGATCGGACCGGGATTCCCTGACCCCGTACCGGCCGGACCGGCCGTTGCCGCCGGCTGCGTCGCTGACCGTGCGCCTGCTGTTTGACCCCGGCTTTGACCGGGGACCGGTGGCCGTCACGCGCCTGGCCGTCACCCTGGCCGTGTCCGGCGATCCCGGGCCGGGCGACACCGCAGCCGGGGAGACGGCCAGGCGGCTGGCGATCAATACCACGGTGGCCCCTTGTCCGGCCGGCACGGTCTACCCTGGCCGCTACGTCCTTGATCCCTCGGGCCGGGCCTGCCCCTTTGCCGACCGGCTGGCCAACGGCGTCTCGCATATCCTGGGCAATCCCGGCCCTGATCCCCTGGAGCCGGACAGCCTGGAATTGGCCGGCAATCCCGGCGGCCTGTGGCTGACGCTGGGGCCGACCGCCGTAGCCCCCCAGGGGCCGGTCAAAAGCCGCCGGGCGGCCCGCCTGGCCGATCCGGCCCAGTGGGAACCGGTGCGGCTGCAGATTCCTCTGGCCGGGCCGGCGGTCATGGCCGCCAGCCTCACGCCTGGAGAGACGGGGACAGCCGCGCTTTTGCCATTATTCACCGACGCCGGATTTGTCCCGGACGCCTGGGCGGTCCAGACAACGGCGGTCAAGCTTCCCGGCCAGCCGGCAGCCTCGTGTCCCGACGCCAAACCCTGCGCCGTCGCCTACGAACTGACCACCGGCTACCCGGCGCGCCGGCTTGATCTGACCTGGTTTCCAAGGCTCTTTGGCGATGTGGCCGGAGAAAACGGCGCTGTGGCCGAGGTGGCGGTGGGCGACGGGCCGTTTCAGCCGGTCGACGCCTTTGCAAGCACCCGCTCGGGCCGCTGGGACGGGCTTGGGGTGACGCGCCGGGCGTCGTTTGATCTGGGCCGGGCCACCGGGACGATCCGGGTGCGCTTTCGACTGTCCGGGGACGGGGCGCAACTGTGGTCCTCGCCCGAAACGCCGCTTGCAGCGGTTCTATCCCTCGACACCCGCAGCCTTCCGGTCGTGAGCCTGCCACCGGGCGAGACGGCGCTTACGGCCGAGTGCCCGGGGCAGTGCGACGCAACGCTGGGCTTTGGCGTAGAGTGAGGCCGGCCGCAGCCCTGCGGTAGGCGGCAAGCGCCAGGGCCACCGCCCCGTCCCAGGTAAAACACGCTGCCCGGGCAAGTCCCCGGGCGCGCAGATTCGCCGCCAGCTCCGGGTCGGCGACAACCCGCATAAGCGCCTCAGCCAGCCCGGCCGTGTCGGTCGGAACGACAAAAAGGGCCGCGTCGCCGGCCACCTCGGGCACGGCCGGACTGGTGGTGGCCACCACCGGCGCGCCGCAGCCCATGGCCTCCAGGACCGGCAGTCCAAAACCCTCGCCAAAGCTCGGATAGGCAAAGACCGCCGCCCCGGAGTAAAGCGCCGGCAGCTCGGCCTGGGCCACGCCGCCGCAAAAAACGATGCCCTCCCCGCCGCCGCTCTCTCGGACCTGCCGGCCGAAATCGGCAAAAAGGCCGTCATCCGGGCCGGCCACGACCAACCAGGGAGCCGGCGCGCCCAGACGCTCCCGCACCAGCCGGTAGGCTGCGACCAAGCCAGGCAGGTTCTTGCGTGGTTCGATGCGCCCGAGCGACAGGATGTACGGCCCGTCCGGGATGCCCAGGCGACGGCGCATCTCGGCCAGGGCGGCGGGATCGGTCACTGGCGAAAATGCCGTATCCAGTCCGGAATGGACAAAGGCCACGCGGTCCGGGGCCACGCCATAGCAGCCCACGATCTCACTCCGGCAATAGTCCGAAACCGTCAGCACCATGGCTGCCCGCCGGGCGCTTCTCGGATAGAGCAGGCGCATCAGCCGGGAAAGCCCCTTGGGGAAAAACTGCGACATGGTCTCGAAGAGAATGTCGTGGAGCGTGATCACGCAGGGTACGGTTAGCGCAAGCGGCGCGATATACTGGCAGTGAAAAACGTCCACCTCGCGGCGAAGCCGCCAGGGGAACGGGAACACCAGCCGGGCAAAGCGGCCGGCCGGGATGTCGCGGATGGTCACGTTTGGGGCGCCCCCGGCCAGACGGCGGGCTTCGTCGCGGCCAGCCGGGGTGACGTAAAAGACGAAATCCAGGTCTGGCGCGGCCGCCGGCAACCGGGCGGCCAGGGCGGCAATATAGGTGCGCGACCCCTGCCGGATCCCCCCCACCGTATGCAAATCAATCCCTATTTTTTTGGGCGGTGCTGGTGAGAGTTGGGTCTTTTTCGATGCTGTGGGTGGGGGGACAGCTGCTTTTTCACTGGCAGGCCTTGTGACGGCCATGGCGGCCAGTCTGGCGGCTACAGCCCAGGCCAGCCCTCCGGCAAAGGCCAGGGAACGGGCCACGATGACGGCCGGGGCAACGACGGCCACCAGCCGGTCGCGCCGGGCGGCAAACCGGACAAAGGGCACGGCGCTCCCCAGGAGCGCGGCCAGGGCTAGGCCGGCCAGCCACCACCCGGCCCGGGACAACGGCCACAGGAGGAACCCCAGGGCCAAAAGGCCGGCCAGCACGGTCTGCACCCGGATGACAGGCGGAGTGTACCCGTCGCACACAAGCTTGCCCGGATGCTCCCGGCAGGCCCGAAACCGCCAACAGGCCCGCCGGGCCTTGATGCGCAGATAGCGGAAAAGCGTGGCCGGGTGGCGGTGATAGGCGAGGGCGTCCGGGGCAAAGACCAGCCTGTGCCCAGCGGCGGCCAGCCGGTAGGACAATTCGGTGTCCTCGTTGTCGGCCACGCAAAAGGACGTGTCAAAGCCGCTGGCCGCGTCGAAAACGGCCTTCCTATAGGCGGCGGCGTAGGTGGCGATAAGGTCGATGGTCGGGCGGCGGGCAACGAAGGCGTAGCGGTCCTCGAATTCGAGCTGGGCAAACCGGGCCACCAGCGCCTTTTGGCGAGTGCGGTAAGCTCCCTGGACGCCGGACACGGCCGGGTCGGCCAGGGGGGCGGTAAGCTTCGCCAAAAAATCCGGGGCCGGGGCGCAGTCGGCGTCGGTAAAGACCAGAATGTTGCCGTCCGCTGCCGCAGCTCCGGCGTTTCGGGCGGCAGCCGGCCCGGCATTTGGCTGGCGAATGACAGTTGCGCCCAGGCGCGCGGCCACGGCGGCGGTGTCGTCCCTGGAGCCGTCGTCCACCACGATGACGGCAAAGTTCTCCCGCCCGATGCTCTGGGCGGCCAGGGCCACCAGGGTGTCCGGCAGGGTGGCGGCGGCGTTATAGGCCGGGATGACGACGGTCAGGCCGGGCATGGTCTCCCCTCCTCTCACACCCGCGACCCCCGAACCAGATGCTTGAGAAAGACCCGGCCGGCCCGAACCGTGCGGGCCATTTCCCCGGGGCTCACAAGCGCCATGGCCGCCCGGCGGGCCAGGAATTTGGGGCGCAGGTAGAACCGACGCCGGGCCAGATCGCACAGACGCACGATCTCGGGCGGAAACAGGTGCTCGTTTCGCACCACGCAGCCGTGCAAGCCATCCGGAGTCAGCCAGTCGCGCCAGCGGCCGGCGGCAATGAAGCCGCGTTCCTTGTACTCGTCGTAGGCCTCGGTGCCGGGATAGACCATGACCGGATAGAACTGGGCCGTGTCGGGATTAAGGCTCAGGGCAAAGTCGATGGTGGCCAGGATGGACTCCCGGGTGTCGCCCGGGAAGCCGAAAATGAAGCAGCCGTGAACCTTGATGCCGGCCTTGGCGGCGTCGGCCCGAAAGCGGCGCATGCGCTCGGTGCCGATGCCCTTTTTCATGGACGAAAGCGCGGCCGGATCGGCCGACTCGAAGCCGGTGCAGACCTGCCGGCAGCCGGCCCGGCGCATGAGCGCCAGCAGGTCGGCATCGAGATCGGCCCGGGCATTGGCCGACCAGTCAAAGGACAGCCCCCGGCGGATGATGGCGGCGCAAAATTCCCGGCAGCGGGCCTTGTCGGCGGTCAACGTGTCGTCTTCAAAGAAAATGCTGCGCAGCCCCGGGAAATTGTCCAGGCACCAGGCCACTTCGTCAAGCACCTTGTTGATACTGCGGTAGCGCGCCGCCCGGCCGGTCAGGGTTTGCGGATGCAGACAGAAGGAACAGCGATAGGGGCAACCACGCGAGGTGGCCAGGGTCACCATGGGCGGCTTGGCATTGGGGTTGAAATAGTGGCGGATGTCGAGATGGCGGGCATAGACCGGGGCCACCGGCGGCAGGGCGTCGAGATCCTCGATATAGGGCCTATCCGGGTTGTGGACCACGGCCCCGCCCTCGCCCAGAAAGGACAGGCCGGCCACGGTGGCCAGCCGCTTGGCCGTGGCCGGGCCGGACCCGAGCAGCCGGGCCAGCTCCAGTACCGTGGCCTCGTATTCGCGCCGGGCCACAGCCAGGACCCCACCGGACTTGGCGGTCAGCACCTCGCCGGCCCGGGCCGTGGCATGGGGACCGACCAGGACGGTAAAAAGCCCGGGCAGGGCCTTGGTCAGGGCGGCGGCGGCGGCGATGTCGGCATCAATGCTTGGGGTCGAGGTATCGAGCACGGCCAGAAACGGTTTGCCGGCAACCGCCCGGGCCACCACGGCCGGCAGATCCAGGCCGGCGGCCGGAGCGTCGCAGAAATCCACGGCGTAGCCGTCGGCTTCGAGCACGGCCACGAGCTGGGCCAGAAACAGGGGGAAATAGAGCGTGCCGCTCTTGGTCACGGCCGGAGAACGCTGCGGCCGGGAGAATTTGGGCAGAAACGGCGGATTGAGAACCAGTATATCGGCCATGGCTATCCTTTTGGGCTTTTATTGGACAAAGAGGGAAGCATGCCTCCGGCGGCCGAAGGGCAGTGCCCTTTGGAAACCCACAATAAATTAAAGCAGGTCCGAGCCGCCCTGCCCTCTCCTGGCCTGTCCAGGATTGACAATCTTTGACAGGCCGCTATCCTCTGACCATACGGGACAGGAGGTGCGTCCATGAACGTCAATCTTACGCCGCAGCTGGAACAGCTGGTCAAGGGAAAAGTGGCGTCCGGTCTCTATAATTCGGCCAGCGAGGTGGTCCGGGAGGCGTTGCGGCTGTTGGAGCAGCAGGACCGTTTGCAGGCCGCCAAGCTTACGCGACTCCAAGAGGACATCCGCGAAGGGCTCGACAGCGGCGAACCGCTGGCCTGGGACCCCGAAGAGATCAAGCGGGAAGGCCGCGCCCGCCTGGATGCCGCACGCACAACAGACTGCTGTTCCGATCCACAACCGACCACTTAGCCAGCCAGCGCCAAGAACCCCTTGAACACTCCCCCCGGTGGGGTCCGGGGCAAAGCCCCGGCCGCCGGAGGCATCTTCCTCTTCTCATGCCTCTTTTGCCGCTCCCTTCACCTCTTCCAGCGCTGCCAGCCGGCGTTCGAGATCGGCCACGCGGCCTTCGATGCCGGCGGCGCGCACGACGGAGCGGGTGCGGCAGACCATGGATTCGGCCATGAGGTCGTCGAGGATGAGATTTTTCTCGAACCAGGCCCGCAGCAGCGTGCTTAAATAGCGCCGCCCCATCTCGGAGATGTGCAGGTTGGAGCTGCCCCAGGTGCGGCCCTGCCAGGAAATGGGCACTTCTGCGATGGCGTAGTTGCGAATGAGGGTATTAAGCGACAGTTCGATGGTGATATTGAAATGACAGGCCTTAAGCGGCCAGATGTCTCGAATGACGTAGGAGCGATAGGCCTTGAACGAGTTGGTCAGGTCATTGTAGCGCGTCCAGAACATGAGCTGCATGACCTTGTTGACGATGCGGTTGCAAAAGAGCTTGAAGCGCGGGTAATTGACGCACCGTGCGCCGCGAATGAAGCGCGAGCCGAAGACGCAGTCAAAGCCCTCTTCTATTTTGCGATAGTACTTGATGATGTCTTCCGGGTCGTCGGACAGATCGGCCATGCAGATGATGATGACCTCGCCTGTGGCCCGGTCCAGGCCCGAGCGCACGGCCCGGCCAAAGCCGCGCGGCGGTTCCCGGCGCACCACCACAATGCCGGGATCGGCCGCAGCCAATGTTTCCAGCACGGCCCCGGTGGCGTCGGCGCTGTTGTCGTCGACCAGCACCAGTTCGTAAGGGATCGACTCGCGCACCAGTACGGCGCGGATGCCTTCCACGGTGGAGGTGATGTTGCCTTCTTCATTATAGGCCGGAATGACAATAGAGAGCTTCATGGAATTTTTCATGGCGCGAGGCGTCCTTCCTTGAGGGGTGAGGGAGGGATTGTGGCCGAGGCAAGCCCGGGATTCAAGGAAAAAGATGTGCTTCCAGACCGTGCCACCAGCCTGGAGCGGCCTGGACCCGGGCGGTATAACGCTCCACCCAGGCGGCGGTCATGGCCAAAGCGGCTTCGTCTCGGCCGGCCCCCGGGGGCGGATCGATAGGTTCGCCGATGACAAGGCGATAGGGCGCACCGGTCCCGGCCTGGAGAAAAACCGGCATCAGGACTGCGCCGGCGGCCAGGGCCAGCCGGGCCGGCCCGAGCGGCACGGACAGCTGCCCGCCCGGAAAATCGAAAAAAGCGTGGCGGCCAAAGGGCGGCTGCCCCGGGCCGTCGTCGGCCGTGGTCATGACCACCCCGCCGCGGCGCAGATGGGCCAGGGCCAGTCGCGTGCCGGGACCGGGCGGCACGATGCGGGCCGGGATGCGCGCTTCGTAGCGCTGGCGCAGGCGGAAGGCGACATGCCTGCCGATAAACGACAGCCCGGCATTGGACAGGTTGCCGATCTGGACCAGGGGAAACCCGAGCGCCCCCAGGGCGGCCAGCGGCAACTGGGTCGGGCCGAAATGGCCGATGGGCAGGACCACGCCGCGCCCACCGGCCCGGGCCAGCTCCAGGCGGGTCAGGCCGTCGAATTCAATAAGTTGATCGCAATTGGCGGCAGTCAGCTGCGGCAGCTGAAAGAGGATGAGCTGGTTGACATAGTGGGTGGCAAACGCCTCCCGCACCGCTTTTTTTAGCGTTGCGGGTGGAAATTCGGCGTCGACAACCGCCGCCGCTGCCGCTGCGATGCGCCCGGCCCGGCCCCGGGCCAGCAGCCCGTGCAGCCGGCCCATGGCCCGGTACAGGGCCAGGGCGGCCCGGGGCGGCAGACGCTCGGCCGCCAGGCGCAGGGGATACCAGACCACCAGCCGCAGCAGATCGCGGGCCAGACTCTCGCGCACCCGCATGGCTATTTTCCGGCCGCCCGGAGCAGGATGTCAAAAAGTTTTTCGATATAGGCAGTCTTTTTCTGGGAATACAGCACCGGCGACAGCAGGTCGGTGTCCGGGGCGATCAGGCCTTCGGCCTCGGCCAGTTTGGCCAGGGCGGTGTGCGGCTCCACCCGGATGCTGTTGAGCTCAAAATGGGCTTTTTTCCCCATTTCGCGCCGGGCCTTGACGATAAAGCGGACCATGTCGACGGCGGCAGAAAGGGTCTGGCCGGGCGGGTTCTTGAAGAAATTGTAGCTCACCTCAAAGCAGCCCAGGTCGCGCACGAGGCGGTAGGCGGCCTTGATCTCGGCCACGCTCGAGGCCTTGCCGAGTTTTTTGAGCGCCGCATCGCCAAAGGCGTCCGGGGAAAAAATGACCGTGTCGCAACCGGCCCGGCGGGCCAGTTCCAGGAAATCGCGGTCAAGCCCGCGCTCGGCAAACCAGGCCGACCAGGGGAGCGTCGCCCCGGCTGCGATCATGGCGTCAAGGACTGCCCGGGCGTGGTCGACCGGGACGTTAAAAACCGAATCGAGGAAGGTAAACCGCCGTGCGCCGTGGACATCGCGCAGGGCGATGATTTCGGCCGCCACCTGCTTGGGGGCCTTATACCGGTAGCGCCGGCCGTTTAAAAACCCATACGGGCAGTAGACGCAGGACAAGGCGCAGCCGCGCTTGGTCTCGACCCCAACCCCCCAGGGCACGGCGGCATAGGGGGCCAGCGGCAGGAGGGAGAAGTCCGGGGAAGCGAGCATCAACAAATCTATTTTTGCCGATTCGCCGGTAAAAAAGGCGTCGCCCGCAGCGTCCCGGCAAAAAAGGGACGGCACCGAGGACGGGGCATTGCCGCGCGCCAGGGCGTCGGCCAGGGCGGCAAAGGCGGTTTCGCCTTCCAGGGCCACGCCGTAGTCGATGATCGGCCAGGAGGCCATGATGGCCTTGGCGAACATGGAAAAGCCGGCCCCGCCGACCACCAGCGCTCCGGTGGTTTCCCGGCGGACCACGGCCAGGGTGTCGCTGAAGGGCTTTAAGTACGAGACATTGACCCGGGTGTTGGTGGAGTCGATATTGCGCAGGGACACGCCCGTCATATCGGGGGAAAAATCGCGCAAAAATTCCGCCAGGGCGGCCATGGGGTCGCCGCCCGCCACATTGGGATCAAAGGCGGCCACGCTGTGGCCGGGCAGGCTGGCGGCCAGACTGGCCAGGCCGATGGGAAACACCGGCTCGCCCGCCTGCGGCCCAAGCCAGGACTGGACCAGGGCGATTTTCACGACCGCCCCGCCACGGCCCGCAGCAGCCGCTTGGCCGGTTCCATCAGCCAAAAAAGCACCCGCCACAGCGGATCAAAGGCCGGCCGCGCCAAGACCCCGCCCAGGCTGTCCGAGGCCAGCACGGCCAGCAGCCGCGACGGCATGCGCCCGCCCTTGGCCAGCAAAATCAACAGATTGACGTAATCCGGCCGGCGCATCGTATAGCTTTTGGTATACACCTGCCGCCGCTCGTCGGTTAAAAAGCCGTCGGCCGCAGCCATGGCGTGGAGCTTGGTGCCGGGATAGAGCACCAGGGAAAAGGGCTGGAGCCGGAAGGGCTTGGGGATGCGGGCAATGAAGCGCACCGATTCCAGCCGGTCGGCCGCAGTCTCGTAGGGCGTATCCAAAATGAAATCGTAACTGGGCGGAAACATGCGGTCTTTGGATTCATTGATGATCTTCATGGCCGCCAGCATGACGTCGTTGCCCATGGCCTTGCGGTTGAAAAGCTCTTGGATGCGGGCCGAACCGGTCTGCACGCCCATCTGGAGATAGAACAGGCCGGCGTCCAGAAGCGCGTCCATTTTTTCCCGGGTGATGGTGGCCGGCGACCCCAGGCAGCTAAACGGCAAACCGATGCGCGCCTTCCACTGCCGGCAAAATTCCTGAATGTCGGCCAGCGGCCGGGCGAAAAAGGCGTCGTCGGAAATCCAGACATAGCCAATGCCCGGGAGCACGCCCCTGGCCGCCTCGATCTCGGCCATGACATGGTCGACCCCGCGCCAGCGCAGATAGCCCTTGGCCCCGTACAGCGACTTGACGGCGTCGTTGACGCAGTAGGCGCAGCGGTGGGGGCAGCCCCGGCCGGTCATGGTCTGGTAGCCGATCTTGCCGAGCATCTGCGACACCGTGCCCCGGGCCAGGAAGGCCTCGGTCACGGCCGGGGTGAGCGGCACAACGCCGGCCTCGGGCCGGTTGGGGTCCCAGATGTGGTGGTCGTCGTGGGACCAGTCCGGGGCCGGCAGGGCGTCCAGATCCTGGGTCAGCGGCCGCACCGGATTGCGGGCAATGCTCCCATCCGGTCGGCGGGCCTGGATATTGGCGATGGCGGTCAGGTCGCCGCCATCGGCAATGGCCCGCGCCACGTCCAAAATGGCTTCCTCGCCGTCGCCAACGCAGACCAGATCGGCCGTTTCCAGGCACTCCTCGGGCCGGATGGTGGGATGGACCCCGCCCCACAGCACCGGGGCCGGGCAGGCGGCCTTGACGGCCCGGGTGATCTGCCCGGCGTTGTCAACATAATTGGTCATAAGCGACACGCCGACCAGATCGCAGTCGGCGCACAGCCGGACCATGTCGTCCATGACCCGGGACGGATAGCGCTCGGGCGCGTCGGTCAGGGCGTCGCCGAGGGGATCGGGCAGGAAAATCAGGCGCACGGCCACGCCATTGGCCTTGAGATAGGCCGCAATAGCCCGCACGCCGAAGGCGGTGATGTCGGGATAAGGGGAGATGAGGGCAACGAGCATGGTCTCTTGGGATTCCTTCCCGGTCACGGCTTGCAAGCCCGGGCTGTTTCAACCTTGTAGGCCTTGTAAAAGTCCAAAATATGCGGCGGACAGCCCGGAATATGCCGGGCGATGCGGCCGGGCTGGCGGGTATTGTAGATCAGCGGCGCGCTGCAGGCCCCAAAGCACCAGAGCTGCCCGCGGACATTGCGCAAATTGACCATCTCCGGCATGGGCACGCCGACATAGAGCGTGGACTCCTCGCGTCCGGCAAAGCCGTCCTCGCTGCCAAGCTTGTCCAGGGCATGGCGCAGCGCCGACAAACAGCCCTGGCAGGCCCCGCCCTCGATCACCCGCACGGCCGGATACGCCCCCATGGAGCTTAAGACCGGCCGGGCAAACCGGCGGCGCAGACGGTCCGGGTCCTCGCCAACCACGTCAATGGCGGCCAGATCGGTTTCGCCAAGGCCCTCCTGCCGGGCCAGACGCAGCATGGCCACTTCATCGGCGGCGATGCCCATGAGATCGGCGCACACGGCGTCCACGGCGCAGACATCGACGCCGGCGGCAATGACGTTCATGTCCGGCACGCTCGACCCGGACAGCGGGGCCTGCCCCTGCACCGCCCACAAGGCGTCCACCACGGTCAGATCGGGCTTTATCACTCGCAAAATATCGATGATTTTGACGTTGATGTCGTTTCGATGCCATGGCATCCGGTTATCGTCCAGAATAAGGCCGTACTGGTTCTTGATGCCCAGAGTGACCAACGTATGCACATGGGTCTTCATCTTGGGGATATTGATGTAGACGTCAGCCTCAAGGAGCACGCGCGGCAGGGGCACCGGGTCAAAAAGCAGGGCCGTTGGATTGGGCACGGCCACCGGGTCGGCGGCGTCAAAGTGGACCAGCTCGGCCCCGTGTTCGGCCAGCCGCCGGGTAAAGTCCGTCATGCCGGCCATGGCCGCAAAAAGCGACAGGCCGTAGCCCGGATTGTCGCCCACCCGGACCACGCGCGCCCCGGCTGCCCGCACCAGATCAATGGCGGCCAGGATGACCCGCTCGTCCGTGACCACCGAGCGCGGGCTGTTGGGATTGGGGCGCACCAGATTGGGCTTTAGAAGCACGGACTTGCCGCCAACGAGGGCCGGCAGGTCGCAACCGGCCGCAGCAATGGCCCGGGCGACGAGAGCGGTCACGGCGGCCAGACCGGCGGCGGTAAAGGCGTCCGGGGCCTCGCCCACGATCCCGTGGGCTAATCCGACACGAGGGCGCGCCATGCGATTTTTCCTCCAGGGGTTCGGGGCAGGGCGTCACGGATTTCGATGACGCGGGGCATTTTCAGGCGGTGCAGGCGTTGGGAGAGAAACCGGCGCAGCTGGCCAGCCGTCAGCGTGGCCCCGTCCCGTGGCGCAACCACGGCCTTGGCCGCTTCGCCGCGCAGGTCGTCGGCCACCGGAATGACCACGGCCTCGGCCACATCCGGGTGCTGGCGCAAGGCTTCCTCAATCTCGACCGGAAACACCTTCATGCCGCCGACTTTGAGCAGCATGGATTGCCGGCCGGCAAAGAAATAGCGCCCGGAGCCGTCGAAAAAGACCTCGTCGCCGGTGCGAAACCGGCCGCCGAAAAGGCGAAATTCCGGTTGCCCCGTCTCGCCGAAATAGCCCGGACACACGCCCGGCCCCGAAACGACCAGTTCGCCGGGTTCGCCCGGGGCGCAGGGTTCGCCGCTCTCGCGCACCACCCGGACGTCGTAGCCGGCCACCGGCCGCCCCAGGCAGCACGGCGCATAGGCCTCGCCCGGCCGGTTGGCCAGGGCCACGCCGGTGGTCTCGGTGCTGCCCCAGACCGGCAAAATATCCAGGCCAAAACGCCGGCGCAGCCCGGCGGCCAGGGCCGAGGGCACGTGCATGCCGCCGGACTCGGCGATGCGCACGCTCCCCAGCGGACTTCCCGGCCCGGCCGGCTGGCGCAAAAGCGTCTCGTAGATGGCGGCCACGGCCATCAGCGCCGTCACCTGATGGCGGCTGCAGGCCTCGGCCACGGCCCGGGCCGAGACGCGGTCGCAAAGGACCATGGCGCCGCCCAGAAGCAGCGGGCGCAGGAGCGTCTCGTGGGGATGGACGAAAACCGGCATCATGCACAGGTGTACGTCGTCCGGGGTGAGGCCGAAGGCCTCGTTGGCCGCGGTGGTGTTGGCGATCAGGTTTGTAAGCGTCGTCACCGCGCCCTTGGGCGCGCCGGTCGTGCCGGAGGTGAAATTCAGATAGACCGGATCATCCGGGCCGACCTCGGGCAGCGTGGCCGGCAGGGGACCGGCGGCCAGTTCGGCCAGGCTCGGCAGGCCGGGCGGGGCCGGGCCGTCGCAGACCACCAGGGCAAAGGGCGGCCCGGCCGGATAGAGGGCGGCTAGGACCGGCAGGAATTCGGCGGCCACGACCATGACGGCCGGGGTCAGCCGGGCCAAAATGTCCCGGGTCACGGCCGACGGCTGGTTGGGATCGACCGGGAAAAACACGCCCCCGGCGCAGGCTGCCGCCAGAAAGGCCGTCACCGCCGCCGGGGTCTTGCGGGCAAACACAGCCAGCCGCTCCCCGGGGGAGAGGCCCAGTTCGCCCAGGCCGCCGGCCGCGCGCAAGGACGCTTCGGCCAAGGCCTCGTGGGTCACGGTCGCCTCGCCAGCCGCCACCGCCGCCCGGCCGCCGCGCTGCCCGGCATTGCGCCGCAGCAGACCGGCCAGGGTCACACACGCATCAGCAACCATCAGACCTCCGATCCAGTATGGGCCGACATACTGCGTCTGCGTGGATTTTGGCAAGGCATTCTGGTCACTTCATGATGATTGCCGACCGGGGAATTCCAGTATAAAGGCAAGTCGTCCGGGCCATGCGCGCCGGCCCGGATGGTGTACCCTCTAGATTTGGCTGCGCGGAGACGGCATGACATACTTCTATCGCATCCCCCTGCCCCTGGCTCCCCTGGTCTGGCTGCTGGTCGTGGCCCTGTTGGTGGTCGCCACCGGCAGCAACTCTGCCGCAGCTGCCGGGGAAGACGATATCAAACCGCTGAAATCCGGCGTATCCATCAGCGGCGTGATTGAAGACGACTATAGCGACGGTCTGCTTTTGACCACGGACCAGGGCGTTAGCTATATGGTGCTCACCCCGGAAGAGGTGACGCTGGAGCAGGAAGAAGCCTTCCACAAAAAATTCAAGGGCCAGACCGTCACCCTGACCGGCAATGTCTTTCGTGATGAAGACGGATCGCTCAGTCTTTTTGTCATGAAACTGCCGATGCAGTGACGAGTCCCTTTTCCCCACCCGGCTGACCCCACTTGGAGGAATACCGGACGCGCAAAGACCAAATCCTTGTGACCGACCGTGCACCTGGGCCCACATTGTCTTGGGTTTCTGCGTCTATCTGCAACTGCAGACCTCTGCCCGTCTCATTCGTTCCGAACCTGCAAGTGCAATTGAAAGGAAGACCGGATCGACGTCTAACCCGGCTGATTCAGCCCCTGGGCCTGCAATGCGCCGAGAATATGACGGTTCTGCTTGTACCACAGGTCAGCATATAGCGGACAGGTGCGCAACAGCTCCTCATGCGGAGCGTTACCAATCAGCTGCCCCTTTTCCAGGACGATAATGGAATGGCACATGGTCAACATGGACAGACGGTGGCTGACAATGAGCATGGTCCGATTATTGGCAATAGCCGTCAGGTTAGCTTGAATAATGGCTTCGGACTCGGCGTCAAGGGCGCTCGTGGCCTCGTCGAGGATGAGGATGGAGGGCTGGGTTAAAAGAGCCCGAGCAATGGAAACTCGCTGGCGTTGGCCGCCGGAGAGGTTGGAACCACCCTCGTACAGTGGCGTGTCATAGCCATTGGTCAGGGTCTGAATGAATTCATCAGCCCCGGCCATGCGGGCAGCGAACACAATTTCCTCAAAGGTGGCTGAGGGCTTGGTGACCGCTATGTTTTCCCGGACGGTACCCTCAAACAGGAAGCTCTCCTGGAGCACGACGCCAATTGAACGACGCATATGTGCTAGATCGTAATCACGCATATCCACCCCGTCAAGGGTGATGCGCCCCTCCTGGAGCGGATAAAGCCCCTGGATAAGGCGGGTCAGGGTGGATTTACCCGAGCCGGAACGGCCCACTATTCCGATGACCGAGCCGGCCGGGAAGTGCAGCGTGATGTCGGACAAAGCCGGTGGAGCACCTTGCTTATAGCGGAAGGTCACCCGCTCGATGCCGATAGAACCGGCAATGGGCGAGGTCAGGCCCCGGGTGTTGAGCGGCTGTTCCGTGGGACGATTGAGAACGAGCCCGAGCAGACCCACAGAGACGGCCACTTCCTGATATTCGTGCAGCAGCGAGACGATTGTGCACATCGGTCCGGTAATGAGGCCGCTTATCATCAAAAATGCAATGAGCCCGCCCACCGTAATTTCCTGGTCAATGACGAGTATCGAACCATACCAAATGATGCCGAGGCGCAGCAAAGCTTGGAGAAGCTCGCTGACCCCCTGGACAGTCAACGACAGTTTCTTGATGGTAAAGTGACGAGAGATGGTCCTGGCGGCGTCTAACTCGATGCGGTGAAAACGGTGAGGTTCAAGAGCTAAAGACTTAATGGTGTTCATACCGCGCAGTGTTTCAACCATGTACTGATTCTTGAGGGATTCAGCGTGTTGGAGTTGGTGCATCTGATAGCGAAACGTCTTCATAGTCATGGCCATAACGATAGTAAGGATAGTTGTCATGCCTAGCACAAGAAAAGTCAATTTCCAGGAGTAAAAGAAAAGAATTGGCACCACGACAATGATCATACTGAGATCGAACAGCGTCGTTAAAAGCGAGCCGGTCATGAACTCCCGGATACGCTCCTTCTGAAACATGTAGCGGGTGATGAGTCCGATAGGTGTGTAGTCGAAGAAGTCGATGGGCAACCGTAGAATATGGCTGAAAATGGTCTTGTCCAGGCGCAGGTCAATCTTGCTAGTGGCAAATAAAATGATGAATGCCTTGAGAAACTGTAAAATACGGTCTACCACCATCACAGCCGCCATGGCAATGGACAGCACGAGCAAGGTGGACATGGCCCGATGGGCTACAGCTTTGTCAAAGGCAAGCTGAACATACACGGGAAAGGCCATGGCCAGAAGGTTGACGGCAAATGTGGCCAGACCAACGTCCCGAAACAGGCTCTTGTGCCGCGCCATTTCCGGAATGAACCAGTCTAGGCCGAACGGTTTATGAGTGTCCTTGACGCTGTAAATCTTTTTAATAAGGATAACTTCGCCAGCCCAGAGCTCCTCAAAGACCTCACGTTTGAAAAACTGGAATTCCAGCGACCCCAGGCTCGGATCCACGACGACCAGATCGCCATCGGCATGTTCACCGCGTACGCCCGAGACAATGACGTATTTGCCCGACCGCAATCGGACGATGAGCGGAAAAACATTGCCCATGAAAAAGAGCTTCTTCCAACCAAGGTTCGTCTGCTTGACTTTGAAGCCGACGTCCTTGGCCATGCGCAGCAACTGTACCGGCGCAAGATCTTCAGAGTGAATGCCATACTTGTGGGCCAGAGAATCGGCCGTCAGATCAATGGCATGGTGCCGGGCCACCAGCAGAAAACACACCAATCCGGAATTACGGGTGAGCATTTCCATGGTCATAGGTCAAAACTCCGTGGCGACCCGGTCGACGGCAGGATGAGCCGCCGGCTGGGCCGCCGGTCACCCGGGGGGCGCTTGCAAAATTACGATGCAGCCCCTAGGGTTGCATCAACAAAATGGGCGGCGACATGGCCGCCCTCCCCCGGAGAGACTGCCATGATCGATGGAAAAATACCGGAACGACTGGATCTCCAATTCAAGAACCCATCCGAATCCCAGCCCGAACAGGCAGCGGCATCCACGCCGACCGAATCCCACCATCCGCAAGCCGGACCGTCGAGTCTCTACGGACGGGTGGGCAACAATATAACCTTCCATACCCAGGGAGCCTATAAAGAGGGCTTTTTCTCCCTCCTGTGGCACTGGGCTTGGAAAGATCTCGGCGGTGCGTTTGTCGGGATACTCCGGGTCTTTTTGCCGACCCAGCGCAAATAGCCGCAACGGCAGGCAAGTCCCTTCAGATGCGCCCAGTTTTTTAGCACCCATCCAGTGCCGGCGCAAGCGCGGGCAGGCTGGCCCGCTAGGGGTCACGTCACCGAACGGAAATTTATGCACGCGAAGGGTGGGCGGAGGCAGGATACAGCGTTACAGCGTCTGCGCGGACACTCCGCTGTTCTTGGCCACATCATGAGGTGACATACCGTTTGAGGCGAGTCAGAAAGCGGAAGAAGTCGCAACCATGATTTCCCCACTATTGTTGGTGCCTTGCCAAGATTCGAGCGACAGTGGACGGATGTACGCGAAACAACCTGGCGGCGTCAGCTCCCGTCTTCTGGCCTGACGTCACCATTGCGACGATTTCCTCTTGCTGCTGCACAGTCTTCAGTGTGGCAGGGTCGCCAGGAAGGGAAGTGAGGACCACAGCCCGGACAATATGTCCAGTATTATCCAATATTATCAAAGTAATACTGGTCAAAAGATCGTCGAATACTCTAGGCGGAAATGCCCTTTTACAGCGAGAGGGCTCCGCGTTCGTTCACCAAGCGGGAGAGTACATCAATGTAGGGTGTTCGTTTTCAAAATACGATGAATAATATCCGTGGTGCTGCAATCCGGCTCCAGGTCGATCAGCACAACGCGTCCGCCATAGGCCTGCACGATATAAGCCCCAACCACCTCATCCAAGGCGTAGTCGGTGCCCTTGAGCAGCACGTCCGGCCTGATGGCACGAATAAGATCGAGTGGCGTGTCTTCGTCGAAGAGAACCACGGCGTCCACAGCCATCAGCGAAGCCAACAGCCGGGACCGGGCCTCCTCATTTTACACGGGTCGCAACGGTCCCTTGAGCCTGCGGATGGAGGCGTCGGAGTTAAGCCCCACAGTCAGCCGGTCACACTCGCACCGGGCCTTGGCCAGCATGGTGGTATGCCCCTGGTGGAGCAGATCGAAACAGCCGTTGGTGGAACCGATGGAGAGCCCCATGCTTCACCACAACCGCACGCATTCTACGATCCGCTCCAGGGACAGGGCCTGGGGACCTGACTCGGTCACAAGAGACTGCACCACGCTCTGGCGTAATTCGTCAGGATGCACCACAGCTGTCCCCACCTTGCGGACGACGATGCCGGCACCCAAGTTGGCCACACACGCGCAGGCCAGCAACGAAGCGTCGATGGACAGTCCGGTGGAGAGGATGGCGGCAACCGTGTCACCGGCTCCAGACACGTCGAAGACTTCCTGCCCGGTGGCACGGATATGGTAGTCGTCGCCTCCTGCGGCGTAAATGCTCATGCCTTCTTCACTGCGGGTGACCAACACTGCGTCTGCATGCAGGTGGTCAGAATTATTCTGGCTGCGGCTTTGTAGGAAGACTCGTCAACGAGTTCCACCCCGGCAGCGGCAGCCAATTCAGACCGGTTAGGCGTGATGACCGGGGCCCCGCGGTACCGGCTGTAGTCCGTGCCTTTGGGATCGACCACCACCCGGACCTGATGCGCGGCGGCGATGTCCATTAGTGAACGCAGCACTTCGGGTGTCAGGACACCCTTCCCATACTCAGACACCACGACCACTGACACCTGGGGGATCGTCTCCCGCAGGTGATCCAGGAGCGCCTGGCTGCTCGCCAGGGACACCGGAGCCAGGGTCTCCCGTCGGTACGCAGCAGATGCGTCGGGCCGGCCACAAAGCGGGTCTTGACTGAGGTCATGCGGTTGGGTTCCATGGTCAGATGGCTTTGGACATTGGCATAGCTGTCAAGGAGGTCCCTGACAGTCTTACCGGCCAAGTCGTCACCCACCACACCGTCAAAGACAACTGTCGCGCCGAGGGTAGCGAGATTTCGCACCACATTGCCAGCCCCCCCGAGCATGGAGATTTCATCAGCAATGGACAGAATGTGAATGGGGGCCTCTGGAGAAATCCGCACCACTTTGCCCCGCACAAACTGGTCCAGCATAATGTCGCCGACGACAAGGACACGCGCTTGGCAGAGGCGTTCACACAAGCCGAGCAGATTCGAGGATTCGTTGGTTGACAGCATGGCATGTTTCCAGTCAGCTAGAATTGAGCGCGGATT
Source organism: Desulfovibrio sp. TomC (assembly GCF_000801335.2). Taxonomy (NCBI): domain Bacteria; kingdom Pseudomonadati; phylum Thermodesulfobacteriota; class Desulfovibrionia; order Desulfovibrionales; family Desulfovibrionaceae; genus Desulfovibrio; species Desulfovibrio sp. TomC. The sequence continues at coordinate 43,540 of NZ_JSEH01000026.1, read as the reverse complement.
TTACCGGTATGGGCATTCCTGCAAGAGATGATTTTGTACGTAGTGCGCCACGGCATCTTGGAGGGGGGTGAAGGGGCGCTGGTAGCCGGCCCCGCGCAGGCCAGTAAGGTCAGCCTGGGTAAAATACTGGTATTTGTCACGGATTTCCAGAGGCATATCCACGTACTCAATAGCCGGGTTGCGCCCGGCGGCCGCAAATCCAGCCCCGATAAAGTCCTTAAACGATCTCGCCGTCCCTGTGCCGACATTGAAAAGACCGCTGACTGCTGGATGTTCAAGCAACCACAGCATGACCTGCTCCACGTCGCGTATGTACACAAAATCCCGTCGTTGCCCACCGTCCTCAACTTCCGGGATATGCGAACGGAAAAGCCTGACAGCCTTTCCCTGGGCAATATCCGGCCATACCTTGGTGAGCACACTCTGCATGGAGCCTTTGTGGAGTTCGTTTGGCCCGAACACGTTGAAGAACTTGAGCCCCACACACTGGGGCGGCAGCATTCCTCCGGTCTCCCGCCGGCGACAAACGATGCCGTCAAAGGCGTGTTTGCTGAAGCCGTAGAGGTTTAGCGGCGTCAGTCGGGCCAGAGCTTGTGATGTAAATTCGTCGTTAAAGCCTTGCCTGCCGTTACCGTACGTGGCGGCTGACGAGGCATAGATAAACGGAACGCCTGCCACGGCGCACCAGTCAAGCAGGGCCAGGGAGCACTTGAGGTTTTCCCGCAACACGGCATCACCATCAACGACGGTGGTGGAAGAGATGGCTCCCATGTGGAAAACAGCGCGCAACCGGCCGTGTCTGCCGGCCAACCACTGCGGCAGGTCTTCCGGAAAAACAAAGTCGTCAAACTGGCGTTTCCGGACGTTGAGCCATTTCCCCCCGCTGCGCAATCGATCACAGAAAACAAGATTATTCATACCCTGCTCGTTAAGCGCAGCGGCAAAGTTGGATCCAATAAAGCCAGCGGCTCCTGTGATTAGTATCATCCAAGATCCTCCAAAGCAGCGTCAAGTCGGAGACGGCTCAATCGAATTTGGACGCCCACTGCCGGTCTAATTGCATTGCCCTGTAGCGCACATGTGTTGGCAAATGATCATTAAGCAGTCTTTAGACAATTTACACTGGACAGTTCAGTCCTCCGGGGAGAACCATAATCGGTCAGCTACCCACGGGAAACCCGGAAGGACCGAATTGTTTTTCACCCCCACCGATTTCAACGCTGCATCCTTCTGCCCACCTGGATGTCTGCCTCGCGCACAATGCCGACCCGCTGCTCTTGCGTAAAGCGCCCCTTGCGCATGACGCCTTCGCTTGCGTCAGGAACCGCCTGCTCAAGTTTCAGCTGTTCCGCAAAACCCGGACAGGTCATCGGGAGCAATGCGAAAACATGCGCACTGCCCGAACCCTGTGCGGCATGTCCCGGCGGGAACGGGCGCTGCGCAGCGTGGTGTCCGGACCAACCCTGGCCGCCCCTGCCCGCTGACGCCGATTCGTTCGACGTCAGCCGCCCCCAACTACATATAGCCCAGCGCCCGCAGCTGTTCCATGGCGTCTTCCTTGTCCTGGTCGCGCCCGGCCCGCTCGCCGCTGCGATCGGTCAGATCCTGTTCCCAGGCAGGGAGATCGCTTTGGCGCACCGTGCCGGACAGCGTCCCCAGGCTGCGGTAGCCCTGGTGGTACAGCTCGCAAAAGGGCAGGCCCTGGCCCCGGGTGATGGCCCAGACGTCGGCTTCGCGCATGTGCAGGATGGGGTGGACGCGCAGATGGGCCGGCTCCTCGCGCGGGCTCTCGTAAAGTTCCTCGGCCCGGGCCGGGTGCTCGTCCCAGCGGATGGCCGTGGCCAGGGCGGCCACGGCGTGCTCCCGCAAAAAGGCGTTCATGGGCGCGACTTTCATGAGCTGGTTGCCAAGCGGCGACTCGGGATCAAAGGGAAAGCCCGGGCCGGTGAACCCGGTGCGCGCCGCCTCGGCCCGGGTGGCCTCGGACAGGCCCGTCAGGTCGATGTAGTCGCCAATCTGCGGCTTCCGGTCTAAAATTTCGTGGTTGGCGGCCACGTGCAGGTCAAGCCCCCACTCGGCCACCAGCCGTTTTTGAAAGGTCAGGATCTCCGGGAACGGGTCGCCCTCGTCGATGGTCAAGACGCGCGGCATGGCCCGCCCGGTCTCGCGGCACAGTTCCCGGGTCAGCCACAGGACCAGGGTGCTGTCCTTGGCCCCGGTCCAGGCGATCCAGAAGACGTCGCCAAAGCGGTCCATGGCCCCGGCGACAATGCGCTTGGACAGGGCGATCTTTTCAGGCACGGGCAAGGCAAGAATGGAAGCGTCCATAACGGTCTCCTGGCCGCACAGGGCCGGGTTGAAGGCAAAGAAAATACGGTCGGGCCAACGGTTGGGCCGGGCGAAATCCTATCAGATTACGCGCCCGCATCTACAAAAAAGGCATCGTGGCCGCAGGCCGCCATGTGCAGGCGAAAGGCCAGGAAGTAGAGGTAACGGCTGGGGTGGGCGATAATCGCCGCCGACAGGCGCGCGGCCACGGCTGCGGTATTGGCGGTTGCCGCCTGCTCAGGCGCAAGCCCCCCCTCCCCGGCAACGGCCAGCGGCAGGGCCGGCTCGATGCGAAGAGTCAGCCGACCGTTTGGCGCGCGCTCCATGAAACACGGCACAACGGCGCAGCCGGTCTTGCCGGCCAGAAGCATCGGCCCCAGGGGAAACGACGCCGTGCGCCCCAGAAACGGCACAACCGCCTGCTTCTCGCCGCCCCCGCCGTCAACGGCCACGCCCAGCACATGGCCGCCGCGCAAACAGGTAAAGGCGGCCTTGAGGCTGCCGAACACGTCGATATGGCTGACCGGCAAGGTCTGCTCATGAGCCCAGCGCAACTCCCGGGTGCGGCGCACGGCGGCGCTTCGGGCCTCGGGCAGCTTTTCGTTTAAGACCGTGGCCGGGGCCGAGAGCTGGCACATGCGGTAGCCGGCGTGGCCGATGGCCGCCATGATCATCTGGTTGGCCCCGTAATGGCCAAAGGCCAGCATGACGCCGCGCCCGCCGGCCAGAGCAGCGTCGAGATGCTCCCGGCCCTCGATGCCGACCAGGGCGGCGGTTCGGGCCGGGGTCAGCGTCGGAAAGAGCAGCACTTCCAGATCGGTCTGGCAAAATTCCACCAGGGCCGCCCTGGCCAGCGACAGGCGCACGGCCGGATCGTCGGGCACGCCCGGCACAAAACGCGCCGCCTCGGCCATGCCGGCCAGCCGGGCATTGGGCACGCGGCCCATAAGCCGGCCAAGCAGCCGGGCCAGGGCGCGGGCCGTCTGGGGCGGCAACGCCTGAACGAGGCGCTTAAACGGGTGCCAGTACACCCAGACCAGGGCGTCGCGTAGCGTTTGCATCACCACTCCAAAGAGGTTGAGGAGAGAAGAAAAAGAGTGCCTCCGGCGGCCAAAGGGACTGAGTCCCTTTGGAATCCCCTCCTGGAGGATTTTGATTCGACTGTGGACCTTGCCGAGCCGGTGGGCGGCCGTTGCGCACGGAAAAAGATAGGGGGCCGTTGGCGCTTGACCGGGAAGTCGGGGATGGAAAGATTTGCGCTGGTCATCGCACGCACCGGGTAGCACGGAGACGGCAGGCCGGCAAATGGCGACGGGCCACCCGGACACGTGGTCCGGGCGGCCCGTGGAAACGCCGGCGGCGTCAATCAGGTCAGGGCGCGCGGCTTGCGGCCCCCGGCCGACAAGGGTTTGGCGGCTGTCCGGGAGACGGTCCGGGCTGGTGCTTTGCCGGCCAGCGACCGGGCGGCCGGGCGGCCGCCGCCCTCGGCCTGCATCTCGGCAATGAGCTGGGACAGCTCACGGGCCTGCTCCACCAGCTCCTCGACGGCCCGGCCGGCCTGATCCATGGCTTCGGCCGACTCCAGGGAAATACGGTTGATGTCTTCCACGCTGCGGTTGATTTCCTCGCTGGTGGCCGACTGCTGTTCGGAAGCCGTGGCAATGGAGCGCACCTGATCGGCCGACGCATCCACCAACTGAACAATCTCGCCCAGGGTGCCGCCGGCGTTGGCGGCCAGTCCGCTGGCTTCCTCGACAGCGGCCACGGTCTGGGCCACATTGTCGATATTTTTGCGCGTCCCGGACTGGATGTCGCCGATGGCCGCGCCCACTTCCTTGGTGGCGGTCATGGTCTTTTCGGCCAGTTTGCGCACTTCGTCGGCCACCACGGCAAAGCCGCGTCCGGCCTCGCCGGCCCGGGCCGCCTCAATGGCGGCATTTAAGGCCAGCAGATTGGTCTGGTCGGCAATGTCGGAAATGACGCCAAGCACCTGCCCGATGCTCTCGGCCTGTTTGCCAAGCGTTTCCATATCCAGACGCGACTGGTGGGCGTTGTCCCGGACCCGGACCAGAAATTCAGCCACCCGACCGACAGCTTTCTCCCCTTCCTCGGCCTTGGCCCGGGCCGCAGCCGAGGTATCGGCGGCCTGCCCGGCATTGCGGGCCACCTCAAGCACGGTGACGTTCATCTCTTCCATGGCCGTAGCCGTCTCGCCCACCCGGTCGGCCTGGGCCTGAGCCCCGTTTCGGGCCTGCCCGATCTGGCCGGACAGGGCATCGGACGCGCTCCCCACCACGCCGGCCACGCCTTCCAGGCGGCCGGCCGCCTGCAACATGCCCTCGGCCTTGGCCCGGCCGGCGGCTTCGGCAGCTTCCTCGGCCCGGGCCGTGGCTTCGCGGGCCGCCTCGGTCTGGCGCTCAGCTTCGCTCGTTTTCTGGTCGGCTTCGGCGATCTTTGCCTTGAGGTTGGCGATCATGGCCACAAAAACGCCGTACACCCCGCCCTGGCCGACAACCGGAGCGAGCTTCACATCGAGATTGCCGGCGGCCACTGCCCCGGCCACTTCGCCCAGATAGCCCGGGTCCTGCCCCAGCTGGCCCAGCACGTTTTTAACCAGCCACACGGCCAGGCCAAGGCCCAGCAGCAACCCGACGACCAGACAGCCCCAAACCATGGCGCGACCGGTGTTGTAGGCCGTCAGCGCCGCCGCCGCCGAGGCCTCGCCGCCCTTGTCGTTGACGTCAATGATGATGTCGAGGCTCTCCTGGCACTCCTGCAACAGCGCGGCCCCCTCGCTACTGCACAGCTTGATCGCAGCCTCGCCGTCGCCCTGGCGTACGAACTCCAAAATCCTGTCGTTCATGGCCAGATATTTCTTCCAGGCGGCCTCAAACTTGGGGAAATTCTCAAACTCCTCTTTCTCGGTCATCAGCGGCTTGTAGGCCGCAATGATTTTGTCAATAATGCTGCGTGATTCGACCATTTCTTTGACGTAATCGCGGGTCTGCGGCTTGTTGTAGGCCAGCAGGTAGGCCAGCTCCAGCCGACGGAACTTGGCAATCTGATTGCCAAGCTTTCCCACCACTTTGATTGTCGGCAGCCAGTTGCTGGCCAGATCATGGGTATCTTTATTGATTTCCCCCATGCCGACGATGGCAAAAAAGCCGACGCCACACAGCAAGACCAACAAAACGGCAAACGAGCCGGCGAGCTTGGCAGATAATTTCATACTTTCTCCGTTCCGGGCATTGCATACGCCTATCGCTTCGGCCCTGGCCGACACCGCTCTGACAGTCGCCAACAAAAGATGATGCTGGGTTATTTAAAACTATGATGGAATTGACTGCCATTGGCAAGGCGCAGCAAACTGGTTTCCATTATGTCAGGCCGCCCGACGGCCCTTGCATACCGCCGCGCCGGTCCGTATGCTGCGCCGCCATGCACGCCAGCCCGATCCTTTGCCGCGCCCTGTTCCTGGGGTTTTGCGCCAGCCTTGTCCTGCCCGGCCCCTGCTGCCGGCCGGCGCTGGCCGCCCCCGCCTGTCCCGGGGTCGCTTCGGCCAAGCCTCAGGACTATGCCAAGCGGGCGGCTGCCGCCCTGGCCACCACGCCGCCGGACGGGGCCACCGCCGCCGCCTGCCTGCACGCCGCCGAAGCGGCCGGCGATCCCGGCGCTGCCGTGGTCCTGGGCTTCATCACGGCCGCCGGCCTGGACGGACCGCCCGATCCCACCCGGGCCGCCGCCGCCTATTTCCGGGCCGCCGACGCCGGCTCGCCCCAGGGCGTGCTGGCCGTGGGACTGGCCTTTGCCCATGGGGCCGGCGTCCCGGCCGATGCCTACTGGGCCTACTGGTTTTGCCGCCGGGCCGAGAGCCTGGGCGGCCTGTCCGAGATCGAGGCGGCCACGGCCCGGGAAGCCATCGCCACGGCCGGAGCCGCCCTCAACCCGGCCGAACGGGCCATGCTCGACGGCAATCTGGTCGGAGACACCCCGCCGTGACCGCTCCCCTGGCCCGCCCTGCCTTGCCGGACATCGCCGTGCCCTGGCGGCTTTCCCTGGCCCTGGTCGCCCTGCTCACCCTGGCCGGGCTGGCCATGCGTCTCTATGCCGTGGATGTGGTGGGCCTTTGGTGGGACGAGTTCGTGACCCTTGGCCGGGCGGCCTGGCCCGTGGCCGATCTGCTGCGTTCCCTGGCCAGCGAAGGTCCAAGCGACGTCAGCCTGGATTCTTCGCCGCCGCTGTTTCATCTGCTCGTCCACCTGTCCCTGGCCCTTGGCGGCAATTCGGACGTGGCGGTCAAAGCGCCAAGCATCCTGGCCGGCACGCTGACCATCCCGGTGGTCTGGCTCCTTGGCCGCCGGCTCTTTGGCCCGCGCTGCGCCCTGACCGCCGCCGCCATTTGCGCCTTTTCGCTGTTCCCGGTGCACTATTCCCGGGAAGCCCGGCCCTATGCCCTCTATCTGCTCTGTGCCCTGACGGCGCTGTATTTTTTACTGCAGGCCATGGACCGGGACCGGCTGCGCGACTGGGCCGGGTTTGTCGTGGCCAATACGCTGATGTTTTACGCCTCCTATCTGGCCGCCGCCACCTTCCTGGCCCAGGGGGCCATGGTCGTCGGGCTGGCCGTTCTTCTCACCCGCCAGGGACGCCGGCCCGAGGCGGTGCGGCTGCTCGCCCGGGCCGGGATTGCCGCCCTGGTCGTGGTCCTGGCCTATGTGCCCTGGATCCCCGCCCATCTCTTCCAAATGCGCACCATTGCCGGGTCCGCCCCGGTGGAGGCGCGCTTTGATTCGGTCAGCTTCAGCTCGGTGCTGCGCAGTTTCGCCGCCTGGCAGTATCAGGGACCCATTCCCTGGCCGGCCATCCTCGCCGCCGTCGCCGGCCTGGGAGTTGTGCGCTTCCTGGCTGTCGGCCGGGGCCGGGCCTTGGCCGGACTGGCCGTCTGGTCGCTGACCGCCCTGGCCATGGCCGCGTCCCTGCCCACGGACATCCATGTGTCGGTGCGCTATCTGGTCAACATCTTTTTCCTTTTTTGCTTCCTGCTGGCCGGCGGAGCCGACGCCCTGCTGGCCCTGGCCGGCCGGTTCGGACGCGGATCCCTGGGGGCCGTCCTGGCCGTAGCCCTGGGGGTAGCCGCCTGCCTGCCGGCTTTTGCCGCCCTGTCCGTCTACGCCAAGCGCGACAGCCCGAGCGTCAAGGCCGTCCTGGCCGATCTGGCCGCCGCCCGGGCCAATGTGGACGCCATCCGCTACTATCGCCCGCGCCACCTCAAGATCGTTGCCGACTGGTATCTGGCCGGCAGCTTCGAGACCGCCGCCGACCCCTTTTCCCGGGCCTACCACCGGGCCTTTTTCCTGTCCCCGGCCGACGATCCCGACCATGCCACGCCAGCCTATGCCCGGCCGGTGCGCCAGACCTTCTGGGCCGACATCGCCAAAATCGGCCTGCCCAACCGCGCCCCGCTGCCGCTTTTGGCCCCGTATCGCCAGGAATTCGACGACCTCTCGACCCTGGCCGACGCCGCACTCCTGGACAACATGGCCCCGGATATAGGCAACAGCACCCTGGCCCTGTACGACTGCCGCCGGCCCGGCCGGGCGGTCTTCACCTTTGCCGTGCCGCCGGGCGTTGTGGCCGGCCCCACGCCGGTCCGCCTCAGTTTTGCCATGCGCCGGGGCCATGCCGCCCGGCCCCAGGGCCGCATCACCCTGCGGGCCGGAGCCACGCCGGAGACGGCCCAACCGCTGCTCACGGTCACGGCCGCCGATTTCCAGCCCGGGGCCGGCGAATATGCCGCAGCTGCCACCCTGCCGCCGCCCGATCCGGCCACCGGGCAAGTCAGTCTGGTCATCGACGCCGTGGCCGGCTTTGTGGACGGCTTTGTGGAACTCTCGAGCCTCGAAACCCAGCCGCCGGCCAGCATCGATCCGGCCGACCTGCCGCCGGCCTGGGAACAATCCGCCGCCGCCCTGGCCGCCAACACCGAGGTTTCACCGGGTCTGCCCGACGGCCGGCTCATGGGCGGCAACACGCTTTACGGCTTTGCCGACCAGGCGAATGCCCGCCTGCACCTGGGCGGTCCCGAGGCCCTGGCCGCCTATCTGGCCGCCTATCCGGACGATACGCCGGTCTATACGCTTTCCGACGACGACGGCCGGGTGCGGGCTCGCTACTTCGATCCGCTGCTGGACCGGCCCTATACAGCCATTGGCAAGGAACAAACGCCGCTGGTTTCGGGCTTTGCCGGCCAGACCCAGGCCCGGGGACTGTGGGCGACCGGGACGATTGCCGGACAGACCGTCACCCTGGGCCAAACCCAACTCACCCTGCCGTTGACCGCCCCGGCCGGCGCGACCCTGAGCCTTGGCGACGACGGCCGGGGCCGGCTCCTGTTCCAGACCGATTTCGACCGGCCCCTGCCGGACATCATCGCCAACACCGCCCTGGCCCACGCCCTGGCCAAGGTTGCCGGGGAACCGGCCATCACCTGCTACGGCGACGCCCCGTGCTTTCTCACCTATGCCCTAAGCGCGCCGAAGACCCTTGCCCCCATTACCGGATTTACCGCCACCTGGTATCCCATGACGCTCACCGACCACACCGGGCACAATCAAGTGACCGCCCAGTGGTCCACCGACGGCGCGACCTATTACGACCTGGACGAACTGCACAGCGTTGGCGATTACTTCTTTTATTACGGCGGCAAAATGCGCCAGGCCGGCCGGGTGCGCCTGGACCGCCCGGCCAACCGGCTCTATCTGCGCTTTGCCCTGTCCGGGTCCGGGGCTCGGCTGTACAGCACCGGCGAAACCCGGCTGACCCTGGAAGCCGATCTGGCCAACACCGGCTTTGCCGGCCTGACCCTGCCGACCGGACCGATCACCAGCCACAGCTCCGGCCCGGCCGTCGCCCTCGTGCCAACCCGCAAAGCACCGCCGCTCGACCGTACGCTGCGGGAGCGCCATTGATTGAGCGAGAGAAGAGGAAGAGTGCCTTGTATGTTTCTCCATCGGGGATAACTTGATGGGGTCCCGGGGACGATAGGTCGAAATTGCCTTGAGTTTTAAGCTCGAGCCGGAGCCATGATCGTCGTCCCCTTTCTTCCATGAAGCCCGAACCGTTGCTTGGGCTAAGAGCCCGTATCACAAGGCTGGGTGCTGGAGGATTTTACATGGCTGTTGAGTGCTTTATTGGGATTGATGTCTCTAAAGAAACTCTGGATGTTCACACGTTTCCCGATGGGAACGATCTGCAATTCATCAACGACCCTGATGGCATTAAAGCTATCTGTAGGAAATTTTCTAAACTTCGTCCGAATCTTATTATTATTGAGGCGACAGGCGGTCTTCAAATTCCTGTTGCAACAGCGTTGAGTCTCAAGAAGTTCCCTGTTGTAGTTATTAATCCCCGCCAGGCTCGTGATTTTGCGAGGGCAAAGGGGAGATTGGCTAAAACGGATAAGATTGATGCTGAGATATTAGCCCTTTTTGGCAAGCAAATGGAGCCTGAAGTACGTCCTCTTAAGGACGAGCAAGCACAAGAAATGAGTGCATTTATGTCCAGGCGTAACCAGCTTATTCGAATGCTTGTCATGGAGAAAAATCGTTTTTCTCGGGCTTATGGCTCAGTAAGACATGACATCGAGAAGAATATCGATTGGCTAGAAGAGCGATTGTCAGAAATTGACACCCATCTTGGAAAGATTGTGCGCGCCAGTCCGATTTGGAGAGAACGTGATAACTTACTTCGAAGTGTTCCCGGCGTCGGAGATGTCCTTTCAAGAGCACTCCTCTCCAATCTCCCTGAGCTTGGAACATTAAATCGCCGGGCGATAGCTGCGCTTGTTGGTGTTGCACCTCTCAATTGCGATAGTGGGAAACATCGGGGAAGACGTCGTGTTTGGGGTGGTCGCAGTGATGTCCGTTCCGTTTTATATATGGCAGTCTTGTCTGCCAAAAAATATAACCCAGTGATACGAGATTTTTACAATCGCCTCAAGGAAGCAGGCAAGCCACATAAAGTCGCTGCCGTTGCCTCCATGCGAAAGCTCATAACGATTCTGAATGCGATGGTGCGATCCGGTCAGCCTTGGGCACAGTGCGCAAACGCGGCGTGAATCACAGCTTTTCAGTTGACTGGGAACACCGTTGCTCCGGCGGCCAAAGGGCAGTGCCCTTTGGAATCCCACCTGGGGGGAGTTTGATTTGACCGGGCGCGTTGCCAAGTCGCCGACCGGAAGTTGGGTAAGAAAAAACGAGTAAGGGCCGGGGCCGCAACAGTTGGCGTTTGCACTTGACGGGAACCACTGTTGCTCTGGGGGCCAAATCGCCAGCCAACACCCCAAACCCCTTGAAAACTTTCCCATTGCAGGGGTCCGGGGGGATCATCCCCCCGGCCGCCGGAGGCATCTTCTGCCTTCTGCTCATAAAGGAAACCTGATGCAACACCATGCTCCGCCTCCTGGCCAGCCCCATCGGCCGCGATCGCTTGTGCGTAATTTTTTGGCCCTGGCCACGTCGCGCGGCGTGCAGACGGTCAGTGGCTTTTTCGTGCTGCTGGCTGCGGCCAGGGTCCTGCCGGTGGACGATTTCGGCCGGTACGCCTCGGTTTCGGCCCTGGCCGGGGCGGTGACGGCGCTGACCTATTTCGGCATCCAGCAGGTGATGATCCGGGAGATGGTGTGCGACCGCGAGACGGCGGCGGCCGTGGTTGGCCGGGCGGTGTTGTTGCGGGGCGTGCTGGCTCTCGCAGCCGGGCTGGGACTGGCGGCGGCCGGATTTTTCTCGGGCTACGGCGGCTCCATGTATCTGGCCTTGGGGCTGGCGTTTGGCCTGGAGGTCTGCCGGTCGTTTTCGATGCTCGGGTGTGCGGTGTTCCAGGCCCACGAGCGCATGGGTTATGAGCCGCCGTTGTCGGTCATTTCGGGTGTGGCCTCCATGGCCCTGGTGGGGCTGGCCTTGTGGCGCGGCCTGGGCGTTGCCGGGGTCCTGGGCGGCCTTTTGCTGGCGGCGCTGCTCCATGTCGTCCTGGTGTGGCGGGTGGCCGGGCGGCTGACGCGTCCGTCGTTTGTCCCGGACTGGCCGGCCATGCGGGCGCTGTTTCTGGCTTCGTCCGTGGTGGGGTTGGGTGTCTTTTTCCAGCAAAACCTGTTTCGGGCCGGCACGTTGTCCCTGTCCTGGTGGTCGGGGTTGGCGGCTGTGGCCGATTTCCAGGCCCCGCATGAATTTCTGCTCAAAATCGAGATCGTGCCCCAGGCGCTGATGCTGGCGGTGTTTCCGGCCCTGGCCCGGCTGGCCCCGGTGGACTTCGACACGGCCCGGCGGCTCTATCGCCTGATTTTCCGCCACACCCTGCAAGGCATGGCCCTGCCGGCGATCGTACTGGCCTTTTACGCCGAACCGGCCTGCGTGCTGCTCTTTGGCGGCAAATATGCCGGGGCTGCGCCGGTCATGCGGGTGCTGGCCCTGTCCCTGCCGCTTCTGGCGCTCGACATGTTGGTCAATAATCTGCTGGTGGCCATTGGCCGGCAGCGCTATGCCCTGTATTATGCCTCGGCGGCCCTGGTTGCGGCCTTTGGCGTAAACGCCGTGGTCGTGCCGCGCTATGGGGCGCTCGGCGCTGCCTGGGTGGCCCTTGGGTCCTACGCCTGGCTGCTGGTGTTTTCTTCGCGCTTCGGGGCGCGCCATGGCTATACGCCGCTGGCCGTCCCGGCGCTGTTGCGGGTGGCCTGCGCCGGCGGAGCCTGTCTGGGCGCGTGTTTTCTGCTGCGCCAGACGCCGATTGTTGGCGCTGTTGCCGGGGTAGTGGCCTATTGTGTGGTGATGGTGGGACTTAAAGGAATCAGCCGGCGCGATCTGGCCGAGCTGCGTCAAGTGCGTCAGGCCCGGCACGATCTGGGCCAGGAGAGCAAGCAATGTCCGTGACAGCCAAACGGGTGGTGGTCATCGGTTGGGATGGGGCCACCTTCGACGTCATAAAGCCGCTTATGGCCCGGGGGCGGATGCCGGCCCTGGCCGCGCTGCTCGCCCGTGGGGCGCATGGGCCGCTGTGTTCGACCGTGCCGCCGGTCACGCCCGTGGCCTGGACCAGCTTTGCCACCGGGGCCAGTCCCGGGCGGCACGGCATTTTCGATGCCCTGACCCTGGACCCGGCCAGCCATGAAGTGCGCTTCGTGTCGGCGGCCATGCGCCGGGTGCCGCCTGTGTGGCGGGTGCTCTCCGACCGGGCGCGGCCGGCCGGGGCCGTCAACGTGCCGGTCACCTGGCCGCCGGATACCGTAAACGGCTTTGTCATTCCGGGCATGTTCACCCCGACCCACATCGAAGAGTTCACGTATCCGCCGGAAATCCGGCGCGAAATCGAAGCGAAATTCGGGACTTGCCGCGAATCGCCCATGCTCGACCCGGACCCGGTCAAATATCTCGACAATCTGCTTAACGGCGTGGATGCCCGGTGCGAACTGACCCTGTGGCTGATGGCCCGCCAGCCGCTGGATTATTTCTGTTCGGTCTTCATGGAGTCCGACCGGGTGCAGCACTTCTTCTGGGGCTACCGCGACCCGGCCCACCCGCGCCACGCCGAACTGGGCGAGGCCATCGAGTTGGTCTATGAACGCCTGGACGCGGCCCTGGGGCGCATCGTGGCCGCTGCCGGCGAGGAAACCGCCGTGGCCATTGTCTCCGACCACGGAGCCGGGCCGCTGAGGCGCTCCATTTTTCTCAATAAGTGGCTCATAGACAACGGCCTGTTGCTGCTGACCGGCGACCTGGGCGCGACCCTTGGCGCACGCCGGCCGCCCTCGGCCCTGCGCCGCTTTGTGGGCGCCGTTGCCAAGGCCGTGCTGCCGGCCTCGGTCATCGAGGCCCGGCGTCGGGGCAAATCCGCCATCCACGCCCGCATCAACAACCTCTTTTCCTCCATTGTCGATTGGCAGCGCTCGGCCTGCGTCTCCGAAGGCATTGCCGGCGGTCTTTTTTTCAATGCGGCCGTAGTAAAGGACGCCGACCGGCCAGCGCTCATCGCCCGCCTCAAGGAAGGCCTGCTCGCCATTGTCGATCCCGACACCGGCGCGCACCCGTTCATGGCCGTCTACGCCCGGGAGGAGCTCTACCAGGGCGAGGCCGTGGCCGGCGCGCCGGATGTGGTGACCCTGTGCGGGCCGGGCTATCAGGTGCTTGTGCCCCACGAAATCGCGCTCTACGACCAGGGTGCGCCCACCGGCCTTTTCGCCGGCCACAAATGGAGCGGCCGCCACGAACAATACGGCGTGTTCGCCCTGGCCGGGCCGGGCGTTGCCCCTGGCATCACGCTCACCGACGCCGCCATGCCGGACGTGACGCCAACGCTCCTCTACGCCCTGGGCGAGGCCGCCACCAGCGACATGGACGGCCGGGTGCTGACGCAAGCCTTTACCGCCGAAACCCTGGCCGCCCGGCCCATCGTCGGTGCCGTGGCCGCCGCGTCAGCCGGCGTGGGCGCAGCCGACGACGACGGCGCGGCCGCCATGGCCGAGGAGTTGTCGGATTTGGGGTATATGTGAGGTGAGGGGAAGAGAATGAAGGCAGGAGACAGAAGGCGAAAGAGGCCTCCGGCGGCCAAAGGGCTGAGCCCTTTGGAATCCCGCCTGGAGAGGGGCCTAGATGTGGACCAGGTCGATCTTGATGCGGCGGCCTAATGCCTTGGCGTACTTTTCCAGCGTCTTGAGCGACACGTTCTTTCCGGCTTCGATCCGGGCGACGGCCGGTTGCTTGACGCCGAGCAAGGCGGCCACGTCGGCCTGGGTCATGCCCGCTTCGGAGCGGGCTTTCACAAGGGCTTCAGCCACGGCGAATTCGGGTTCCAAAGCCTCGTAGGCTTCGCGGTATTGCATATCGTCCCGCATCCACGCATCATGGTCTTCAAGAATTCTCTTTCCCATCATCCACCTCCCGGGCGTTGGCCAGGGCCTTTCTGATTTCTTCCCGGGGCGTTTTCTGAGTCTTCTTCACGAACACATGAACCAGCACCACACGCTGGGCTCTCACGGCCACGTACATACCCCTGGCGATACCATCCCGGCCGCTTGCCCGCATTTCCCAAAGCTTCCCTTCGACGTGGCGCACATAGGGCATGCCGACCTGGGGGAGGCCGTAGGCCTCGATCATACGCATGATCTTCGAGAACCGGGCGCGGATGTCTCCGGGGAGGGTTTTGTACTCCTCCTCAATGAGGGCGTTTAGGTACTCAACTGACCAAGCCATAGGGGAAATATAAGCGATAGCTTATGGTAGGTCAAGGGTGCTACCCTGCCGGGAAAAGGAATTAAATCCGAAGGTTCTAAACTCAGCGGCGCGAATGGTCTTGCTGGGCCGCGATAAAGGCGCGCAAGGCCGCGTTTATGGCGGTCTGATAGCCCTTTTCGCGGTTGGCCCGAAACCAGGCCAGCACGTCGCGGTCAAGGCGCAGGCAGACCTTTTCTTTTCCGGCCGGCAGAAAATCCGTGAGCCGCATCCGCTTGGCCCGGTCGAAAAAAGCGTCGTCCAGGGGCGGATTGTCCGGGTCGGACAAGGCGTTGACGGTCAATTCCTCGTCGGTCATGGCATCAACCCGCGCCCAATCCGTCAATGAGGGCAGATTTTGCACGTCCTCGGCTGTAGAGTGGACGATAGTCTTACCGTCTTCAATCCTCTTGATCGGCATACTTCCTCCGTTCCCGGGCGTTCGCCTTACGGGCGGAAACAATTCGGAACACCCCGTCCCGCATAGTAAAAATGACGATTAACAAGCGCCCGTCCACCGGACCGACGGCAAGACACCTGCGCTCACCATAATCCCGGCGGTCGTCGTCCAGCAACAGCGGCATATCCCCAAGCAGCCGCTTGGCTTCAACAAAATCCACGCCGTGTTTGGCAATATTTGCCAGCCGCTTGGCCTCGTCCCAGGCGAATTGCATAGACACTTTGTAATGACAAATGATCTGATCGGCAAGTCCAGACCGTGCCGACAACCGGCGGCAACGGAGCGCCGCGCGCCGCAATCACCCCGCTTATCGCCTTGCCTCCCGGACGGTTGCATCGTATGACGGCAAGGAAGGAAACCGTTATACGCCATGGCCGATGATGATACCCTTTATGAGCTTTTCACCGAAAGCTGCCAGGAGCAGTTGCGCGGCATCGAAGCGGCCATCCTGGACCTGGAAACCGTCCAGGCCGGCGACCTCGTGCCCAAAGTCAACGCCATCTTCCGGGCCGCCCATACCGTCAAGGGCGACGCCGGAGCCATCGGCGCAGTCAATCTGGCCGCACTCGGCCATGCCGTGGAATCCGTCCTCGATCTCGTGCGCCAGGAGCGCCTGCCGGTTACCGCCGACCTCATCGGCGAACTGCTGGCCATCTTCGACACCATGCGCCACATGGCCGAAGACGTCCGAAACGACGCCGGCCGCGACATCCGTGCCCATGAAGAACGCTTAAGCACCCTGCTCGCCCCGGCCCCGTCGCCCGATTCGGACGCCGCGCCGCCCGCCGCCTGTCCGGACGACGCCGCCGGCGAAGGCGAGGCCGATGCGGCGAATTTGAAAAAATCCGATGACGACCGCATCCGCAAACTGTCCATCCCGGCCCTGGAGCTGGATATCCTGGTGGACCGGGTGGGCGAGTTGGGCATCGCCCAGGCGCGGCTGGCCGCCTTGTCCAAGCGCCGGAGCGACCAGGAACTGCGGGACGTGGCCGAGGAGGTCGAACGGCTCTCGGCGCTCTTGCGCGATCAGGTGCTGGGGCTTCGGATGCTGCCGATCAAGGTGAGCTTTCCCAAATACCGCCGCCTGGTGCGCGACGCCTGCGCCAGTCTTGGCAAGGACGTCGAGCTGGTCATGGACGGCGAGAACACCGAGCTTGACAAGACCATCATCGAACAGCTCAACACGCCGTGCATCCATCTGCTGCGAAACGCCGTGGACCACGGCATCGAAGCGCCGGCGGTGCGGGAACTGATGGGCAAGCCGCGCCGGGGCACGATCCGCCTGTCGGCCCGCCAGGACGGTTCGGACGTCGTCATCACCGTGGCCGACGACGGCGGCGGCATCGACGGCGGCCGGCTCTGGCAAAAGGCCGTGGCCGCCGGCCGGCAGGACCCGTCCCGGACCTTTGATCCCAAGGCCGCCCAGGACCTTATTTTTCTGCCCGGCCTGTCCACCGCCGAAGCCGTGGGCACGGTCTCGGGCCGGGGAGTGGGCATGGACGCGGTGCGCGACGGCATAAACGCCCTTCGCGGCAGCATTGCCGTGGATAGCGAACCCGGCCGGGGCACGACCTTCACCATCCGCCTGCCGGTGTCCCTGGCCATCATCGACTGCCTGGAAGTGCGCTGCGGCCTTGAGGCCTATTACCTGCACCTCGATTATGTCGAGGAATGCCTGGAGCTGCCGCCTGGGCAGCACCTGACCGGCAGCCTGGGCGTCATGGAACATCGCGGCCTGCCTATGCCGCTGTTGTGGCTGCACCGGTTTTTCCAATTACCCTGCGAAGAGGCGGCCGTCCCGCATGTGGTGACGGTGCGCCGGGGCAACGGCCGGGTCGGCATCGTGGTCGATGCCGTCATCGGCCGCAAACAAGCCGTGCTCAAGCATCTTGGCCGGGCGCTAGGCCGCATCGAGGGGGTGCTCGGCGGCACGGTCACCGAGTCCGGCGACATGGCCCTGGTCCTGGACGTGCCTGGCCTGCTCGACGCGGCCCAGGCCGCCGCCCATCCCCAAGCCCGACAACCCTGACGGAGACGCGCCCATGCCTCGTGCCCTGATTGTTGACGACAGCCGCTACCAGCGCCACCTGATCATCCAGGCCCTGACCGGCCTTTTTGCGGTCGAAGAAGCGGCCGACGGCAAGGAGGGCCTGGCGCTTTTTGCCGCCGCCCTAAAGGCCAACCAACCCTTTGATCTGGTGGTCATGGATATTTTGATGCCGGTGTTAAGCGGGCACGACGCCCTGGCCGGCATCCGCCGTCTGGAGGCCGAAGCCGGTTTCAAACCCGAGCAGCGCACCCCGGCGGTCATGCTCTCAAGCCTGGACGATCCGGCCAACATGCTGCGCGCCCAGTTCGAATCCGGCGCCCAGGCCTATGTCACCAAACCCTTTGCGGCCAAGACGTTGCTGGAAGCCCTGGCCAGCCTGGGGTTGGCCGACAACCCCCTGGACGGCGGCGACAGCGTCCCGGAGGATGCACTTCCATGCAAGGCCTTCTAGACCGTTTTCCCGATCACAAAATTGCCTTTCTAAACGTGGCCCAGGGTATTTTAGTCGATTGTCCGACCATGGCCCATACCGTGCTGGGCTCGTGCGTGTCCGTCACCTTTTTCGCCCCGCGCCATGGGTTGGGAGCCATCTTTCACGCCCTGCTCCCCCGGGCTGGCGAGTACCGGTTGCATGATCCGGTTGATTCGCCCTATAAATTCGTCGATACGGCCATCAATGTGCTGGTGTCCCGGTTCATCCGGCGGGGGGTGAAGCTCTCGCACATCGAGTGCAAGGTCTTTGGCGGGGCCAGCGCCCTTTTTGCCGAGGAAATGTCGGTTGGCCGGCGCAATGTGGAGACGGCCTTTGCCACCTTGTCCGATCTCGGGCTGCGGGTGGCGGCCTCGAATGTGGGCGGCGAGGCCGGGCGCAAGATCGTTTTTTCGACCTCGACCGGAGAAATATTCGTGCGCATGCTCAACAACGGGGTCAAGAAAAAAAATCCTCAAGATCCTTGAATATGGCATAATTTTTGCTACAGCTTCCCGGCCGATGTGGCTTTTGTCTCGCCCCCGTCGGCCACGGAGGTCCCCATGCTGCCCGATATTCCCGAAGCCGCCCGGCGCGTCGCCATCCAGGCCGCCCTGGCCACCCTGCTGCTCCTGACCCTGGTCGGCGTCATCTGGCTCGGCATTGCCGCCGAACGCGCCAATGCCAAACTGTCCGCCCTGACCAACCGGCTCGACGCCCTGGCGCTTTCCGCCCCAACCCCGGCCGCCGAGGCCGACCAGCTGGCCAGCCTGACCAACCTGGCCGGCGACGTGGCCGCCCTGGCCAAGAAAATCGACGCCCTGGCCGCCGATGAGGCCAAAGCCACAGCCCGTCTCACCAACGACATCCGGACCCTGGCCGGCCGCATCGACGCCCTGGCCGCCGCCCGGGCGGCGGCTGAAAAGCCGGCGGGCAAGGCCGCCGCGAAAGCCGCGTCCAAAACCCCGGCCAAATCCGGCCGCTCGGGAGCCGGCGCGCCGGATACGCCGCCGCCCTACTACGGTCCCGGCTACCCGGCCTGGCCTGCCTACTGAGTCCTTCGCAAGGAGCAATCGACCGCCATGGAGAGCCGCGCCCAAAATCTGCTGGTCCACTTCCGCCAGGCCGAGGAGCTCAAGGCCGCCTCCGTGGCCTTTCCGTCCTATAGCCTGCGGGAAGACCAGCTCCTCACCCTGGAACTGCTCCTGTCCGGGGCGCTGTTTCCCCTGACCGGCTACCTGTCCCGGGCCGACTACGACAGCGTCCTGGCCGCCATGCGTCTGGCCGACGGCCAGCTCATGCCCATGCCGGCGACACTCGACGTCCCGGCCCAGTTGGCCCAGACCCTGGCCCCCGGGTCCCAGCTGGCCCTGCGCGACGGCGAAGGCTTCATGCTGGCCGTGGTCGTCGTTTCCGAGGTCTTCGAGGTCGACCCGGCCGCTGAAGCCCGAACCCTCTTTGCCGCGCTGGATCTGGCGGCCCACCCCGGAGCCAGGGCCGTGGCCGGCCGCCGGCATCCCTGGCTCGTGGCCGGCGAGGTCTGCGGCCTGAGCCTGCCGCAGCACCCGGACTGCGCCGATCTGCGCCTGCCCCCGGCCGCCGTCCAGGCCAATCTGGCCCAACGCGGTTGGCGCTCGGTGGTGGCCTGCCAGTTTTCCGGCGTCCTGACCGAGCCGGAGCGGGCCTCCTTTGCCCAAGCCGCCGGCACGATCGGGGCGCGCCTGCTCCTCTTGCGCACGGTTGGCGATGCCCTGGCCGGCGGAACCGCCCATTTTACCGGCGTGCGCTGCGCCCGGCTGGCGGCCGCAGCCTTTCCCCGAAACACGGCCCAGCTGGCCCTCCTCCCCCTGCCCGTCCTTACCGCCGGTCCCCGGCAAGCCCTTTTCGAGGCCGTCATTCACCACAACCTCGGGGCCAGCCACACCCTGGTTGCCCCGGAACACGCCGACCCCTTTGCCGGCACGGACGCGCCGTTTTATCCTCGCCAGGCCGCCTTCGAGCTGGTGCGCGCCCACGCCGGCCAGGGCGTGCCCACGGCTGTTGCCGCCGTGCCCATGGCCTACGATCCGGCCACGGCCGGCTATGTCCCGGCCGACACCGCAAAAGCCCGGGAGTGCGCCCAAAACCTCGATGCGGCCGAACTGACCCGGCGACTGGAATATGAATTGGACATTCCGGCCTGGTATCTGCGGCCGGAGATCGCCCAGGAGTTGCGCCAGGCCAGGCCGCCGCGCGCCCGGCAGGGGTTGGCCCTGTTCATGACCGGCCTGTCCGGGGCCGGCAAATCCACCCTGGCCAAACACCTCTATGTGCTTTTTATGGAACTGGGCACCCGGCCGGTCTCGCTTTTGGACGGCGACATCGTGCGCCGCCACCTGTCCAGCGAACTGACCTTTACCCGCGAGCACCGCGAGCTCAACATCGCGCGCATCGGCTACGTGGCCAGCGAAATCGCCAAAAACGGCGGCATTGCCATCTGCGCCCCCATCGCGCCCTACGCCGCCGGCCGGCTGGTCGCCCGCAACCTCGTTTCCCCCCATGGGGCCTTTATCGAGATCCACGTGGCCACGCCGCTGGCAGTGTGCGAGCAGCGCGACCGCAAAGGGCTCTACGCCAAGGCCCGGGCCGGGCTGGTCAAGGGCGTCACCGGCATCGACGACCCCTATGAAGCCCCGCTTTCGCCTGAAATCCATATCGATACGTCCGAACTCGGCCCGAGCGAAGCGGCCCAGGACGTGCTGTTGTATCTTGAAAGAGAGGGGTATCTGAAGTAAGCCAGTCAGTCAGCCTAACCGTACATCAATCAACCACTCAAACAAACCATCAACCAGTCGGCCAACCAAAGGAGCCCGCCAT
Organism: Desulfovibrio sp. TomC; assembly: GCF_000801335.2. NCBI lineage: Bacteria > Pseudomonadati > Thermodesulfobacteriota > Desulfovibrionia > Desulfovibrionales > Desulfovibrionaceae > Desulfovibrio > Desulfovibrio sp. TomC. Next base: position 23,120 of record NZ_JSEH01000026.1, on the reverse strand, counting down.
GCCCGAACGCTCCAGCACCATGCTCGATACCGCCGCCTACGTCGAAGCCCTTGACTTCGCCCGTTCCCTGCGCGCCCCCGGCAAACCCCTCGATTTCCCGGACTACGCCGAATACGTGCGTCTTGTGGCCGAACGCGCCGTCATTGACCTTGAAATCTACGAAGCCGACCGCAGCGACTTCGAAGAACTGCCCGAACCCTACGAACTGGCCTACTTAACCGCCCGGCTCGAACGGCTCCAGGCCCGTATCAAGATAGAGAAAGGCATTGATGTCGGTGAGTTGTAAGAGAGGATGAAGCCGGAGAGGAAAGCGAAGAGGCCTCCGGCGGCCGGGGGGGGATTATCCCCCCGGACCCTCTGGCTGGGAGACGTTTTCAAGGGATTTTTGGCGACGGCCGCTGCCCCCAACGGCAGCGGCCCCTGCCACAATGCTCCAAAGGGATATGATGTTCGATACGCTCCTGCGGTCCAAACCCGCAAAAGCTCTGTTGCCGCTTCTTCTCCTGGCGCTTCTTGGACTTGGCGGCGAACTGTGGCTGCGCCTGACCAGCGCCTACGTTTCCCCGCCCCAGTGGACCTTCAACGACGCCGTCGGCATCGCCTACAAGCCGCAGTCCAGGCCGCCGGTCGTCAATTCCTTTGGCTGCATCGACCAGGAACGGACCCTGGCCAAGCCCCAAGGCGTGCGCCGCGTGCTGCTCCTGGGCGATTCCTTCGTCTCGGGCCGCCCGATTGCCGGCTTTTTGGAAAAAGCCCTCCAGGCCAAAGATCCCCGGACCCGCTACGAGGTGATTCCCCTGGCTTTTGCCGGCATGGGCCTGCCCGGACAGATGGCCTATTTCGAAACCTTCGGGAAGCAGCTGCAGCCTGACATCGTTGTCGTGGTCGTCAACCACGCCACCATTCAAAACACCACCTCGCTCCTGCAGGCCGTGGCCTTCGGCTTCGATCCGGCCACGCCCTATATGCCGTTTTACCAAAAGATAGACGGGCCGACGCCGCAGTACCGCAAGATCGCCCCGGTCCCGGGTTCCAGGGCAAGCGCCCTGCTCCCGTTGCCCGACCCCAGGGAACGCTCGATTTTCCGACGCCTGGACAAGGGGCTCGACTCCCTCTTGGGCTCGCTGTATCTGTACGGCTGGCTGAAGGACGCCGTTCTGAAAGCGGATACGGACCTGCAACTGCACGGCAACGACGCCAAAGCGGCCTATTTTCTGGCCCAGTTGCGCCAAAACCCCGCCTATCGCCGCGATCTCGACGGCTGGGACTACCCAAACGACCTGGACATGGCCGACATGTTCCTGCTGCCCACCGAGGCCCTGCCCAAGGCCTTTCAAGACGCCGTGGACATCACGGGCTTTCTCATGGCCGACCTTTCCCGGCAATGCCGGGACATCGGAGCCCGCCTGACGGCCCTGGTCACCCCGGACTGCCTGTTTATCCCTGACTGGCGGGCCAAGCGCATTGCAGACAGAAACGGCGAAAAAAAACGGGCGATCGACGCCCGGGCCTATTTGGACAAGATAAACGGCATCCTGACGGCGGCTTCCATGGAACGCGTTGACCTCGCTCCTGCTTTCCAGGCGCTCGGCGTGGCCAACGGCTACAAAGAAAACGACACGCATTTCAACGAGACCGGCGAACGACTGGCTGCAGACGCCCTGGCCGGGCATCTGCTCGAAAAGACGCCCTAAAAAACCGGATGACGGCGGCTGGAGACTAGCGGCGCCGGGAAAAATGGGCTGAAAGCAGACTGGCCGCCGTGGACAAGAGGGTTTGCTCCTGGCGGGTGAACCGGCGCGGGGCGCGCACCTCGCCAACAGCCACAAATCCCGACCACAGGCCAAATTGCGCAACCGGCGCGATCAGCACCGCCGTCACGCCAAAGTCCTGCAGCACCGCTTGCGTCGACTGGGGAAAGTCCTCCACCGCTCCGGCGATGATCTCGCCGGCCGCCAGACGGTCGGCCAATTGGAAGCCGTCGAGGCTGTAGGGAAGACGTTCCAGAGCCGGCTGGCCGCGCCGCAGCGTCAACCCGGCCGCGCAGGCCTCCCCGGCCAGCCGGCTGCACAGGCCAAGGGTTTCGTCTTCGACATTTTCAAACCAGGTCGCCCGGCCCAGGGAAAAGGCGCTCAAAAGCCGGGTCAGGGCCCGGTCCACGGCGTCCGGGGCATCCGTCAGCAACTCGCGTCCGAACAGGGATAATTCTTCCTCGGCCAGAGCCCGGGCGGCCAGCGCTTCTTCCGCCAGCCGCCGGTCGGTAATGTCCGATCCCACGGCCAGCCAGCCTTCGGACCGGCCGGCCGCGTCGAAAAGGGGCTGGTTGTTCCAATGCAGGTACACCCGCCGGCCGTCCTTGCTGGTAATCTCGTTTTCGGAAGAGCCGCTGGCCAGGGACTGGGGCGCGGCCATGGCCCGGGCCAGCAGGCTGGACAGGTCCGGCGGCGCAGCCGGCCAGAAGACCGCCTTGCCGGCCAGCATCTCCTCCCGGGTGTAGCCCAGCAGGCGTTCGGCGTATTCGTTGACGAACTGCAATCGGCCGGCGGCGTCAAAACGCAGGATCAGCGAATTGGCGCATTCCACCAATTCCCGATACCGGCGTTCGCTTTCCAAAAGCCGGGCCTCGGTCCTTCGTCTGGCGGTCAACAGCCAGCCAAGCACGAAGGCTCCGGGGACAAAAACCGCCAGGGCCGCCGCTCCCGCCCACAAGAGCCCCTTGTGCTGCTCGTAGACCGTGGCCGGCTCGTTAATGACGGTCGCCCCGGCCGGCGCCCGATCCATGGACAGGCCGAATCGGGCCATGGCCTGAAAATCCACCACCGCCTCGGACGGCACATCCTGCACGGGAATATCCCGGGCCGGCCGGCCGGCCAGAATCTCGGCCACCTGCCCCGCTGCCGTCCGGCCCTGGGCGAAACCGCGCACCACCCGGCCGCCCACGGTCCCATAGCCCAGATCGAAATCCCACAGGCTAAACATCGGAATCGAGGAAACCCGGGCCAGTTCCGTGATGTCATTGCCCAATCGCACAAAGTCCGCGTACTCGCCGGACGCCAGCGGGGTCAGGCGCACGGCCACGGCGTCGGTGGGAGCGCTGGCCAGGGCGGCGGCCGCGCTTTCCAGGCTGGCGTTTAAGATCTCAACCGGCCGCACCCGGCGTTCCAGGGCCACGGTTGCCCGCCGAAACCGTTCCATGTTGGCCCGGGCCGTGACCGAGCCGTCGGAGCCAAACGCCAGCACGATCCGCGCCCCGGGCACCAGGGCCAAAGCCAGCTCCAGGGTGCCCACCACGTCCGGGGATTCGCTTACGCCGGTGATGTTGTCCTGGCCGGCAAGGCGGGCCAGGTTGAAATCATTGACCCCGCAAAAGACCAGGGGCCGGTCGGGAAACAGTTTCGCCCGCTGCCCAAGCCAGAAATCCAGGGCCGCGTCGTCGCAGGCCACCAGGACGGCCACCGGGGTCTTGTGGTATTTGGCCGCCAGATAGGCGGCGAATTGGCTTTGATCGGCTGTTTCCGGAAACCGTCTGGCATCGAGGTGTTCCACGTAAACCCGGGCTTCGCCCTGGGTCAGGCCGCTTTCGAACCCGTCGATTTCGCTTTGGGACCAGGGGTCGCCGTGATGGTAGGAGGCCAGCAGCAAAACGGCGGGCGGCGGACTGGCGGCGATCGCAACACACGCCTGCCCCCCAAAAAAGGCCATAGTCAGGACCAGCCCGACGAAGACGCCCTGGCAACGGTTTCGCATGGCACAGGTATTATCGGAAAATTTCCGGTTTGTCTAAAGCTGTGGCGTACTTCTGCCTGACACCCCTTGCCAGGCACCAGGAGCGATTATATTTTACAGGACTGCCGTTGCTGTTGCGACACAACAGTGAACCACCATACAAAAATTGTTATATAAACAAAGAAGTACTGGCGTAAAACACTCCGTATGCTGTCTTGTAGACGCCCTGCCAAAACTCATCAACAATCAAAATCCTACTTATTCCTACGCGTTACCCTGTACTCTCTCAACGGAAACCCTTGTTTTATTTGCCTGGACAGCACGTTCCAGGGCAAGCCCATGGGTAAATACGCATAGTTGCGTGTTTGATACAATCCAGACGCCCCAAGCGCTCTTTGTCTCATCAAGAAGCGACAGGCTGGCTACTGCCTCGTCAATTGTCCACCAATAATCCAAGCGATTGCTTCTTCAGTCGTCGTAGCGGTCACAGCTGAGCTTCCATTGTTTTGAATAACCAGGGAAGCAGTATTTCCAGTGATGACTACTTCGCCGTGAAGGTCCATGGCCATTCTCTTGGTGGAACCGGAACTCCCAATATCCGAAAAATGTATCGCATTAAAAAGCAATCTGTTTCCAACCAACACCGCCGGCGCCATATATCCATTCCAGGTACCCATACAAAAACCTGGAATTACATAAGATACTGTATACAACCCATCCACGGCAGTGCCGGATATTGTCAGTGTTATACTGGGTACGGCACAGCGTTGATCATTGGTCCCATCGCCAGAATGCGCCCCGGAAACACCCGTCCCCGACCATGTTCCTACCGGATTCACTGCGCCTGTCTGGGCTTTTACAATGGCTGGCAAATACATCAGGATAGTATCGTCAGCGGCATAAACGACCAATGCGAGCAAGACGATACTGACGGCTCCGACGGTGGCCAGAAATCTTCGACCGGCACGGCCCATACAAACTCCTTCGTTCTTTCAATCGGTAGGGAGAGATACAATTACAATATGTATGTTAGGGGTATCTGTGAATCGTATCTCGGTCAACGGAAAGAAACGGCTGCGAGGCAAGGGGCCTTGAAGCAACGCTATAGGCCTGTCCGAGGCATGGGCACACCCAACGACCAGTGCTCATGATGGGCCAAAGACGTGGCCCTGGCTGGGTGTCGTTGTTTTGGGACGCCAAGAGGAACGTTGGTGCGACAGCACGTCTGACTTCAAGGTCGCAATTGGAATTTTTCAAAGATCCAGCCCTCCCCCGCTCCAAGAGCCCCGGAACAACAGTCGGTCTCGGCTATTTGCCATTACCGACCAGACCCGGTCAAAGCGCCACACGCGAAAAGCGGCCGTCTCCTGATCGGAGACGGCCGCTTGATGCCACTCGTTCCCCAGCCGGCCGGGGATTCATCGTGCCCTGCCTGCACCCGGCACCGGCAACAACCGGGCCTGGGTCCGACCCTCCGGGCACAAAGGCTTGGCGGCGCAAACAACCGACGGCCCGCGAACTCCCGCACAGAGCAGCAGCGTACGGCCAAGCCGTAGCTCCACTGGTCGGTTCAGACCGCACGGCCCTAGGGCCAAAGCTCGGAGGCCTACGGCATGTTTTCGGACTCTACATCGTTCCAGACCCGAAGCGGCGCGTCGCCGTCAAGGGTTCGCTCGACAAAGCCGTTGTTATCGGTGTCCAGACGCTTCCAGGCGGTCTCCGCCTTCTGCTTGTCCTTCATACGGACCATGAATTCGTCCTTGGTGATCTTGCCGTCCTTGTTGGCGTCATAGACGGCGAACACTTCGTCGGTTGTGGCATAGGGTTTCTTGGCGGTTTTTTTCGCAGCGCAGCCGCCGATAAGGCCAACCAGGGCCAGCGCGGCCAGGGCCGCCGAAACGTGTCGCAGCATGGTCGTCTCCCGATGTTTGGGGGTCTCTCACTTGAACCCCGGCCGGCGGCCGTGGCCCCTGGCCGGCCAAGCCGGCCGACAATTCTTACCATTTGGTAAACCACCACCCCCTGCCAGCACAATCCCCGGACCGGTCTTTTTCCCGCCAGCGGCAAAATAGACGGCAGCCGCACCGATCAACAGGCATCCCTTTTCGTCTGCCCCGACCGGGGATGGCCACGGCCTGGGGGAAGCCCGGGAACGGCTTCCCCCCCTTTGCCAGGGCCTCCCGGCCCACATGGCGCGTACCCGGCATTCCCCGGGGGGAGAAAGGTGCGCCAAACAGTCAATTTGTCGTTATTTCGGTCAAACGTCCGTCCTTGCCCATCCCCGAGCCAGGGGCGAATGCGCAGGCGTTTTTGCCGCGCACCCCTGCGCCAAGCGATGACGGATGACGCAAGACCCTTCACCGCAGCCAGGCTTTCGCTGCGCGCCTGGGCCGGGCGACGGACCTGGCCACGTTGCCCGGCCGTCTGCCTCTCTGGCCACACGCGCCCAGGCTCAACCGGCTATCCGGCCGGCCCGGCGCTCCCAGCCCCAAGCCGATCGGGAGGCGGTTGGCAAAACCGCCGCTTCTCGAAGGCCCGTTCGCCGCTTGGCCACACCCCGGCCCGCAACGACGACGCGACCCCCGACTCAGGACTGCGCGTCGCGGACATGGCGTCGCCAGTAGACCTTGAGCCAGATCTCGCGGTTGCCGCCCGGACACTGGCGCAAGAGGGCTTCGAGTTCCTCGGGCGTGAGGCTGGCCTTGAAGGCCTCAATCTGCTCGGCCTCGATGGTTTCCGAGGCCTCGCGCCGGCGGCGCAATTCCTCGGCCGCCTTGCCCGCCTCTTCTTCTTCCCGGGACACGTACTGGGGGTGCGCCCGCAAAACCCCCCACCGGGCCAGGGCGGTAAAGATATAGCCGGCGGGATTTCGTACCCGTTCGCTGGTGGACAACTCGGTCAGATGGCCGATGGTCGAAAGCTCCCATTCGGCCCGGTCCAGGGTCAGGCTCACCCGGTCCCGGTCAAGCTCCTTGCCAAGCTTGGCCCGGGTGCGGGCGGCGGAGACGATTTGTTCCACTCCAAAGCCGGTTTCGCGCACCAGCGGCCACATGATGTCAAGCAGGCTGTCGTCCCAGCCAAAGTCTTCAGAAAGAGAGATATTTTCTTTTCTATCTATCAAATCAGAGGGGGGTTGGCTGGTTTCAAGGCTGGCTGACCCGGTGATCGGCTGGCTTTGCTGCGGGCTTGGAGAGGGGCTTGGCGCAACAGGCTGCGGCTGGCTTGGGGGCAGGCTTCGTGTCAGGCCAGCAAAGGGAGTCAGAGACAGGCTCAGTGTCTGGTCGCACTGATACTGTTCGATAATATGCTGGTTGAAGGTGACGGTGACGCCCTGAATGTTGCCGTCCCGGGCCTTTTTAAAGGACAGGAAGGACAAGGCCTCCAGCCGGCGCAAGATGGTGCGGACCGAGGCTTCGCGCATATCCAGGGCCAGGGCGATGTCCCGGAATTTGACGATGTAGGGTTTGGCGGCCAACAGCAGATCAAGGACCTTTCGCTGGTTGGGATTGAGCCGATCAGCCACGCTGACCCGGCCGACTGGTTGCCAGTCGTTTTGTGACGGGTCTGCTGTTAGGCTTTGTGTCGGGTTATACGTGTGGCTGGTTGCCAGGGCGTCTGCCATACCTGGAATGCGGCTTTTAGTCTGGCCGACAAAGAGGCTGTGCGGCTGGCTGCCTGACGGGCTGGTTGCCGGGTGGGCTGGGGCAGGGGTCTGCCGGCCTGGTGTGGCGCTGTGGGACAGGTTTGCCGGTTGGTTGTGGGCCGTATTGACGGGGTAACGGGCCGGTTGACCGGGCGACGCTGTGGCGGTTTGTGCGGCTCTCTGGCTGAGCGGCCGGCCGGCTGCTCCAGGGGTTGGTTCTGCGTCTGGCTGCCGGTCCCTTTTTGTGGCTGGCTGATTGATCTCTTGTATGGTCTTCTGATTGGCTTGGCGACCGCTCCAGTCGTCAACGGGCTGCGTCGGACCAGCCGCGACACGAGGGGAAGCGGGCCTGACCAGAGGCCCGGGGCTGGCGTTCGCCGCCGGCCGGGCCTCCCGTTCGGAACCAAACCCGGACAAGCTTGATTGGCTGCGGCCGTTGCCTCGCTCGTCCGTTTCGTCGGCCGTCTTCAGGCCAAGTGTTCCCTCGACCGGCCCGACCGGGTCGGGCAAGCCGGTCAAGGTGGCCGGGCCGTCTGCAACCGGCTTTCGCCCGACCGTTTCGGCTGGGCCAGCTGGCCGGGCGTTGGCCCAGGGGCCTGCAGGGTCATCAGTCAAAGCGTCCGAGCCGGCCGCCGCCCGTGCGGCGGTGGTCAGGCGGTCGGTTTCGGCTGGGCGCACAACCGGGACGCTGCTCCCGGAACCGGCAGAACCGTGCGGCCCCGGCGTTGCCCCAAGGTCGGAGGCCTCGCGGCCGTCTGCCTCGTCCCGGTCATGGGCAGCGGGCGTACGGCTCTCGGCGCTGCCGCCGGCGTGCTCGGCCGGGGCGGCCGATTCGGTCAGGCCGGCCGAACCGACCTGGCCGGGCAAGCGGCTTGCGTCCCGGCCATTGGTTTGGTCCGGACCGGAAGCACTGGCCGGGGACTGTTTCGCTGCGGCCTCGTCTGGGCCGGCCCAATTCTGCGGTCCCGGACGGGACGCGCCCCCCGGTTCCCTGGCCGGGCTGACGGCAACCGCGCTGTCCTGCCCGGTTCCCTGTTCCCGGGCGTCCGGGTCGGAAACGGCGGCAAAACGCCCCGGGCCGGCGGCTGCGGGGCGTCTGGTCGAGGCGGGGCGGGTGATGGACTCCGGTTTCGGGTCCGGTTCTTGGCCCGAGGCCCAAGCCTTGGCTACCGGGTCCTGGTCCGGGCGCGAAACGGTCTGGGCCGTCCCTTGCTCACGGGTTTTGGGCGTTCCGGAGGTGTCCAGACGTCCCGGGGCCGGGGCGGGCGGTTGGCGGCCTGGACTGGTGTCGGCCTGGTGGGCTGATTCAGGGGCCGACGAAGAGGCTGGCCCACGGTCTGTCCCGGTGACAGATGGATTGCCCGGCTTTGCGTCGGACTGTCTGTCCGACGCTGCGGCTGGCGTATTGGTTGACTGGCTGACTGGTTTTATGACTGGCTTAGTAGTGTCGTGAGCCCCGGCTTCGGCCGGCGACGCTTCCACCCCCGATGCCCGGCCGGTCAGGAAGGCAATGGCGCTTTCTGGAAAGGCCGTCAGATCCGGGAACGCATCAAAAGTTTCCCGGGGCGGAATCGACGCAAAGGGCTGGTCCTCGATTTCCCTAGGCTTCTTTCTGGACACGGGCGGAAACCTCTTTGGCCAGGGATTGATAATCCTGCGCTCCGGACTTGGTGGCATCGAACTCGAAAATGGTCTTTCGGTGCGAATGCGCCCGATCAATGTCGATGTTGACCCGGATCTCGGTATCGAAAACCGGAATCCCCTTGGCATCGAAGAAAGCCCGGATACGATCCTTGTTCTTTTTGTGCGTGACAGCCCGGCCGTCGTACTTGGTTAAGACCACGCCAAGCAGCAGCAACTTCTTGTTTTGCTGCTTGGCCTGGGAGAGCACCTGGATAAAGGTGGAAAATCCGTCCAGGGCGTACTGGTCGCCAACCGGGCAGGGCACCAGGACATAGTCGGAAATGAGCAGGGAGTTTCGCAGCATCGGCCCGATATTGGGCGGCGTATCAATAAGGACATAGTCGTAGCGGCCGATGTCCTTGTCGTTTTGCATCAGTCGGGAAAAGCCCAACACCGAGTCGATGCTCGAATAGGAACGGACCTCCCATTCCATGCAGCGAATGGAATTGGGAAGGATTTCAAGGTGTTCGGTGCGCGTGGCACATGCGTTGGGCGAAAAAGCCCCTTCCGGATCCTCCAACGCTTTGACAAGCGACGAATTTTCACGCAGACCTAAATCAGGCAGCAGGGTGGATGTCGTATTGGACTGCGGGTCGCCGTCCACCACCAACACCGCGTTGCCTTCCCGGGCAAGCGCGGCGGAAAGATTCACGATGGTCGTCGTCTTGCCGACGCCGCCCTTGTTGTTGCCAACGGTGATAATGACGGGTTTTGGCATTTCCCTTCCTCCCTTATTTCCCCGAATCCATTATTTTCACTGCGGGTCAAATTTGTCAACAAATCGCCCGCTGACCCGGCAGCTGCGGCCAAAGGCCCAAATATGCCCGGCTACGCCGGCCAGGGCTTGGGCGTAGTCATGGGGCTTGTCAGGCAATATGAAGCATTTAAGTGTGTTGCGATTTCGCAAAGCGTCGTGCGGCCGGCCTCTTACCTTCTCATGAGTCCACGAAAAGCGGCCTGCGTCAAGGATGGGCCGGGGAAATGACCAAATCTTTTTTCATTTTTTGGCCCGGGACAAAAACAAGTCGATTCCTGTCGCAAACCAGGGCCGGCCGGGTAAAATCCGCGCTTTTGGTCTGTCCCAGGGCGGTCCAGCCGGGAAAATGCCGTCCGGGCGCGGGGTTGCGCTCGGACGGCACTTTTGGCAACCGTGAATAATTGACTGATTTTATTGATTGAATGAACCCGCGCAGCACCGGACGACGGCGTGGCGGGGGGAACCGGGGGGTACGGCCGGATGGGCCGGCGAGCAGGGCGACAATGCAAACGGAGCCGAAAAATGCTTCGACGTGGCCGGGCGAGCTCGGGCGCGGGCGGGTTAGTCGGCCAGCATGGCGGCGATGTCCAGTGGGCGCGGCGAAAAGTCCAGGTCCGTGCGGGCGGCCGTGCTGTCGGCGTCCTTGGGGCAGGTCAGCCGGGCCACCTGATCGGGCACCAACGGCGGATTTTTGAGCATCCGGCCGGCGAGCCAGGCGGCTAGGGAGATGAGCCGCAAGGGGATGGGGATCTTGATGAGCGTCTTGCCATGGTGGGCGGCAATGGCCCCGGCCAGGGCGGCAAAGGCGATGGGGTCGCCGGCCAGGGTGTAGGTGTGGCCAAGGGCGGCCGGGCGCGTCAGGGCGGCCAGGAAGGCCGGGATCAGGTCATCGATATGGACCGGGGTCAGGACATGCGCCCCCTGGCCGGGCAGGGGCAGGATGCCGCCCCGGGCGCAGCGCCGGGCCAGGGCGGCCACGGCCTCGCCGCGCCCGACGCCGTAGACTTCGGCCGGGCGAAGGATGACGGCCGGCAGTCCCGAGGCGCGCACCAGCTGCTCGGCCTGGGCCTTGGACTGGCCGTAGTCGCCGCAGGCCTGGCCGATGGCCCGGGTGCTTACCAGGACGAACCGGGCTTCCCGGCAGTGGGTAGCGCAGGCGGCGAGCAGATCGGCGGTGGCGGCGACATTGGCCCGCTGATACAGGCCGGCGTTTGGGGCATGGGTCAGGGCGGCCAGATGCAGCACGGCGTCGTGGCCGGGCAGGGCGTCGGCGTAGGAGAGCGGGTTGAGCAGGTCGCCCTGGACGGCCTGCAAGCCGGGAACAGCGGGCAAAGCCCGGGGATTTCGGGCCAGGGCCGTGACCGTGTGCCCGGCGGCGGCCAGGGCCGGCAAAAGAACCGTGCCAAGCCCTCCGGACGCGCCGGTGGCAAAGATGTTCATCGGATGAAAAATTCCTTGAATCGGGCGGCGAGCAGATTGCGCAGAAATTCGAGGACCGCGTCGGGGCGGACAAAGGATTTGCGGTTGCCCTCGTGAAAGACGGTTTCGATCTGTCCGAGACGGGCCTTATGGCGTCGGGCCTGGATGATGATTTCGGCATCGAGGAACCAGCCGTCGGCTGTCAGGCGCAGGGCGCTGAAAAAAGCCCGGGTCATGGCTTTGGGTTTGGAATTGACGTCGCGCACGGGATAGCCGGGAAAGAGCGCCCGAAAGAGCAGATTGTACATGCGGCTGTTGATGCGCCGCAGCAGACCGTCTTTGCGCACGGCCCGGCAGGTCATGGCCAGGTCCAGGTCGTCGTCGATGAGCTGGCGGCAGACGTGTTCGAGGTCCTCAGGCGGCATCTGGTAGTCGCCGTCAATGAGCGCAATGATGTCGCCAGTGGCCACGGCCAGGCCGGTGCGGGCGTCCCAGCCCATCATGCCGCGTTTTTCCAGGGACAAGGCGATAATGCGGGGATCGGCCGCGGCCAGGGCCTGGACAACGGCCGGCGTGGGATCAGTCGTGTCGCCTCGATTGCGGTTGCCGACCAGGACCAGCTCGTAGTCGTTGCCCAAGCGGTCCATGGCGTTGCAGACGTCCTGGACGAAGGCGGGGATGCTGTTCCCGGCTTTATAGCAGAGAATGACTACAGAAATACGCGGTGTGTAACTTTGCTTCTCGGGCATCGTCGCTTTTACCACGAAGGGCGGCATTCGTAAACAGGGAGAGCCCAGTCGATAAACACGGCCCAGGTGGCGTCCCGGCCAAAATGCAATCGCTTTTTGGCTGAAAAAAATGCTACTTGTCTGCTGTACCGGGTTTTTGCCGAAACAAATGTCGCGGACGCGGCCTGGCCCCGTCTCTCTTATCCGTGTCCAACCGCCGCTCACCGGCCCGGCCACGCCCACAGGCAAAGCAACTTTCCCCCAGGAGGGGATTCCAAAGGGACTCAGTCCCTTTGGCCGCCGGAGGCCTCTTCTGCCTCCTCTCCTCTTACGGGTTCGTTTCGCAGGCAAGCGACGGCAAGAGCGCAGCCAGTCGGCCGGCCGGCAGCCGGTACAGGGCAAAGGTGGCGTTTTCACCGGCCAGAAACGGGGCCAGTTCGGCCGGAGCGCCGGCGATGGGCCGGTCCAGGGCCACGAACACCGGGGTATCGGCGGGCAGGGTGGCCAGGCGGGCCGGCGAGTCCACGTGCACCGGGCCGTCCAGGGCCAGGCCGAGAAAGGCCCATTTCCAGGGATCGGCCGAGCAGATGGCGACGTTTTCCGCCTTGGCCCGGCGAAGGGCCGCCCGGATGGGGGCCAGTTCGCAGTCGATGGTGCGGTAGCGGCCGTGGTTGCGCACGTAGCGGGGGTAATCGAGGTCCTTTGCCGCGTAGGCCGGACGCAGCCCGGCGACGGTGAACTGGCTGGCCAGGAAGAGCGTGGCCAGGGTCAGCCCGCAAAGGCCCACGGCCCGGTTGGCCAGGGGGCGGGCCATGGGCCGGGCCAGGGCGGCGTAGAGGAATACCGCCGTGACGCAGGGATAGAAATAGGACAGGCCTTTGCCGGCCACCCAGGGTTTGTCCTTGTAGCAAAACAGGGCAAAGGCGGCCAGGGAAGCGGCGGCAAAGGCCAGGGCAACCAGGGGCGCATCCCGTTTGCGGTCGGCCATGGCCCGCAGTCCGCCGAGAAGAAAAAAGGCGCAGACCAGACAGGCGAATACCGTGACGAGCCAGCCCGGCCAGTCGAGAAAGCCCCAGCCCGGCAGCCGGGAAAAGCCGTTTTCCAGAAGCGGCAGGCCGAAGATGCCGGCCGGCACGTTGTGAAACAGCCAGGTGAAATAGGCCTCGCTCCACAGCTGGGGGGCGGTCTCGGTGAAATGGATCTGGGCCAGCATGTGTTCCCACAAAAACCGCACCGGCCAGGTGGCGGCCATGCCCAGGGCAAAGCCGGCGGACTGGATGGCCAGTTCTCGACGGGTCAGGCGCGACAGCGCCGCCTTGAGGGTCAGATAGCTGGCGGCGGCCCCGAAGATCATGGGGAAGATTTCGGTATAGTTGACGAAGGTGGTCAGGTAGCAAAACCCGAGCAAGGCCGTGCGGCGCAGCGCCCCGGACCGTCTCTGGGGCGTGGGCAGGGACAGGACGTAGATCAGAAGGATGGCCAGGGGCAGGGTGTTGATCTGGGAAAAGGCCCGGATATCCAGCACGAGTTGGGCGTAAAAGCCGGTGGACAGGGCCAGGGCGGACAGGGCGGCGGCCGGGGCCGAGAGTCCCATGGCGGTCAGAAAGGGGAGCAGGGCGGCGAAAAAGAGCAGGTAGCTGACCAGGGTGAAGGGATATTGGAAATCGAGGATGCCCATGCCGCCCAGGCGGGAGCCGGCGGTCAGCATGGCCCCGGAGGTCCAGCGCATGTTTAACATGTTGCGGGCCGGGCCGAGCATGGGGGCGGCGGCCGTGACCTGTTCCTCGGTCCGCTCGAAGGCCCAGGATCGGGGGTATTCGTCAAAGTAGCGGGCCAGGAACATGTAGATAAACGAATCCGAGGCATTGCCGCGAAAGACCGCGTAACCTTTGTTGCCGGCGGCCAGGGGGGCGATGAGCAGGCCCAGGCACATGGCCAGTCCCAGAAGGCCGGCCACGGCCCGACGCCGGGACACGACGGGCAGGCGGGCGCGCACGGATTTCCAGGCCAGGGCCAGACAGGCGGCGGACACGGCCAGGAGGACCCCGGCCAGGGGCCAGGCCGCGCTGCCGGCCGATCCTTCCTGGAGCAGCCACCAGGTCAGCGCCACGGAATAGAGGGCATAGCCGACCGCCGGAGCCATGGCCAGGACGGCCAACAGCCCGACGCGCGGGGCCAGGGCGGCCATGGGACCGAGACCGACGCCGGTGAAGACGAGACAATTGGCGACCATGGCCAGGACGATTTCGCGCATGGGGTTCCGCTTGCGTTAGTTGAGATTCACCACGACGTCGCAGCGCATCCCTTCCTTGATGCGCATATCGTGGTTGGGCAGCGTCAGCTCAATCAGATAAAAGGACGGCTGCTGGAGCATGGCCGGCTGGGCCACGTAGTCCACCTTGGAGATGGTGGTCTGGAAGGGCTCCTTGGGCCAGGCGTGGAAAATGATGGTGGCCGGGTCGCCGACCTTGAGCTTTTGGACGGCGATTTCGTGGACCGAGGCCCGGATGAGAATGGGATCGAGCTTGCCGACGGTGGCCAGGGCGGCCTGTTTGGTGAACGACATGCCGGGCACGAGGCTTGAATTGACCCACAGCACGTAGCCGTCGGTGGGCGAACGGACAAAGCCTTGCCGGGGCAGTTTTTTCAGATCGATATTCTTGCCGAACTTGGAGTGGGCGATCAGCAGGGTATTGTCATAGCGCTGCTTGGCCAGTTCCAGCTCCTCGGTCAGATACTCGCGTTCCAGGAGCAGGGCGCTGATGTCCTTGGCGTTGCTGCTGACGTCGATGGGGGCGGCGGACTGCTGGCTGGCCATGTTTTCCAGGTCCTGCTGGTGGGACTCCAGCCAGCTGAGGCGGAAGCGCACCGAACTCAAGGCCCGTTCGGCGTTGTTGAGCTCCGTGCGGGACAGGGCTTCCTTTTCGACGATGAGGCTTTCCAGCGGCAGTTCGTAGGTGATGAGCGCCTCGTCTTCCTGCACCCGCTGTCCGACATGGATCGGGGCGCTTAGGATGGTGAGCCGGCGCATATCCGAGCCGAGTTCGGCGGCGGATTTTTCCTCAAAGCTTTCCTTGGGCAGTTCGTAGACGTTGGCCTGGACGCCGCTGCCCTGGACCGGGGTTTTTTTGGCCTTGGTGACAAACGGCCAGTTGATGTCGTATTTGATGGGGCAGTAGGCCTTGCCCAAAAACGTGACGGTTTCGGCGGCGGCCGGGAGCGCGCCCCAGAGCAGCAGGGCCAGGGCCAGCCCGAGGATGGTTTTCATATCAGTCATAGTACGCCCAAAGGCGGTTTGTTTGCGGCGTTTTGGCCGGATTGTCCGACAAACAGGCCTGTTTGGCCGGCGCGGCTTGCCCATACACCAGTTCGCCGTGGACCACAACGCAGGGAGGCACGCCTTGCGGATGGCCCTGAAATCCCGTAGTCGTGGCGGGATCGATTCTGAGAGCGAAAGGACCGCCATGCCCGTCTGCGCCACTATGCCTTCCCGCATCCTGCTTGTGTATCTGGCGACGGCTGTGTGCCTGTGCGCCTGTGCCCGCCCGACGGCCCCGCCGCCGGCCACGGCCACCTCCAAAACCCGGCCCGAAGCCCAGTCGGCCGCCGTGGCGGCCAGGCGGGCCACGCTCGGCTACGGCGACGAACTGAGCATCGCCGTGTGGCGTCAGGACGACCTGAAAGCCACGGCGCGCGTGGACGAGGCCGGTCGCATCCAGTTGCCGCTTATTGGCGAGGTGGCCGCCGGCGGGCGCACCATCTCGGAGCTGCGCGCCGACCTGACCCGGTCCTATGCCAAATATCTGGTCGATCCCCAGGTGACGGTCACCGCCGCCACCATCCGCAGCCAGACGGCCCTGGTCCTTGGCGAGGTCAAGACCCAGGGCGTGGTGCCCGTTGACCACGATATTCCGCTCTTTGAGGCCGTGGCCCGGGCCGGCGGCTTTTCCGACAACGCCGGCAAGTCCACGGTGGTGCTCTTCCGGGGTCTTGATTCCGACGCGCCCAAGGCCTACGTCCTGGATATGAAGCTTGGAACGTCCCTTGGCAAGGGGACGGCCGGCTTTGACCGCTATCTCGAAGGCGGCGACGTCCTGTACGTGCCCAAGAGCGCCTGGGCCGATTTCGACGAATTTTTGGGGCACTTAAATGCCGTGGTCAATGCCTTTATCAACACCGAGCGGCTGGTCATCTTCCTGCCCCAGCTGCGCGACGCCATCAACGATTTAAGCAAAGGGCCGGTGAATACGACCACCACCGTTATCCAACAAAGCCAGCCAGTTGCCGGGGAATACCTCAGCAACAGCCAGGGCGGCGTCATTTCGGTGCAGTAACCTATGGAACTGCGCCAACTCCTTGCCCTGCTGTGGCGTCGCCGCAAGCTTATGCTGCTGGTCTTTGGCCTCGTGGCCGGAGGGCTCTGCGCCCTGACGCTTTTGTGCGAAACCCAGTACGTGGCCTCGACCAAGGTCTATTTATATCATTCGTCCAACAAAACCAGCCTGCTGTCGCGCATTGGCCTGGATTCGGCCGCCATGGGGGCCGCTTCGCTGACCGACGCCGAGCGCGCCACTTATGAGGAACTGGGCCAGACCATACCGGTCATGGGCGCGGTCATCACTGAACTGGACTTGACCCGCAAACGGAAGTCGCTGCAGATCATCGAATTCATCCCCTTTGTGCGGCTTTTGACCGACCATTTCCTGCCCGGCATCCTGCGCCGGCCCATGACCTATGAAGAACTGAGCAACAAATCCCTGGTCCACCTGATCTTCCCCCGGCCCTACCTCAAGGCGGCCATGATGGACACGGCCGACATTCTGGAATTCACCAGCTCGGCTGACTCCATGGAACTGGCCATGGCCATGACCAATACGGCGGCCAAGGCCTTTGCCGCCCGCGAGACGGCCATGCGCCAGGCCGAATGCCAGGGGCTGGCCGAGGCCTCGGCCCAGGAGCTGGTGCGGGCCAAGGCGGATTATGAAAAGGCCCTGGCCGAACTTGGCCGGGTGCGCCAGCGCGAAAAAATCGTCAAGCTCGACAGCGAGGCCGAAAAGCTGGTCGATCGCTATTACATTCTGTCCGGCGCGCGCGATTCCAACCGCCTGGAGCTGCTCAAGGCCCAGGGCATGTTGGCCAACGTCAAGGCCCAGGCGGCCAAACGCCCGGAGTTCCGCAAGTCCGGCGAATCCATCCAGCGCTCGGCCCTGGTCGATTCCTTGAAGCTCACCCTGCGTGACCTCTATATGGATCTGGCCCTGGCCAAATCGCGCATGACCCCCGAGCACCCGGCGGTCAAGGAGATCGAGGGCAAGATCGAGGAGGCCAAGCGGCTGATCAAGGGCGAATCCCTCAAGGTCTTTGGCTCGGAAACCATCTCCACCGACCAGACCTTCAGCTATTTAAATGAACGGGCAGCCGAATACGCCGCCCAGGCCGCCGGGTATGAGAGCCAGGACGCCGCCTACGGCACGCTGCTCGACGCCGTGGAAGGACAGATCCTGGCCTTCCCCGACCGGGCCGCCGCCGATGCCCTGATGACCACCCGGGTGACCGCCGGCGAGGTCTTCCTGTCGAATTTAAACCAGCTGCACAGCGCGGCCGTGGCCGGGCAGTCGCTCGATCTGTCCATTGCCCACGTGATCGAGCCGGCCACCACCCCGGGCAAGATCGACGACTACATGCGGCCAAAGCTCACCCTGATGCTGGCGGTCGGCATTGTCCTGGGCGGCTTTTTGGCCATGTGCGCCGCGTTTGTGGCCGCCTATGCTGACCCGGCCGTGGCCTCGGCCGCGTCCCTGGCCGGCTGTGGGACCACCAGCCCGGTCAGCCTGCCCAGGCGGCCCGGGCTGGGCAGGACCCAGGCCTTTCGCCGTCTGCGCGACGCCCTTTTTCCGGTCTCGGGCGTTCCGCCAAAGCTCCTCCTCGTCACCGAAGCGACCCCCGGCCCGGCCGACGCCCTGGATACGGCCGTTGGGCTGGGGACGGCCCTGGCCCGGTCCGGCCGGTCGGTGGTGTTGGTCGATGCGGCGCTCGCCCACCCCACGCTCCACGTCCGCATGGGCCTGCCCCTTGGTCCCGGACTGGCCGAAGCCGTGGGCGGCAAAGTCTTTCGGGACGCCGTGATCCTCCCTGGCGAGGAACCCGGCCTGTTCGTGCTGCCGGCCGGCGAGCCAGGACTTGCGGCCCAGGACGCCGACCGGCTGCTGGACAGCCCGGCCCTGGCCGGACTGCTCGACGGCCTGACCCGGCGTTTTGACGCCGTCGTGGTCATCGCCGCCCCGGTGACGGCCAGCGGCGACGCCTGTTCCCTGGCCCGCCACGCCGACGCCGCGCTCCTGGCCGTGCGTCTTTTCGTCGATCCCGCCCCGGTCGTGGCCGACGCGGCCGCCCAGCTCGCCGCTGCCGGCCGCGCCCCGCAACTGGTCGTGGTCGGCGTCCCGGCCGACGACGCCACGCCCGGTGAAGTTTTTTCGGGGCTGCGGGCGAAGTTGTGGCGGCGTCGGGGGAGGTAGGGGAGAAGAGGCCTCCGGCGGCCAAAGGGACTGAGTCCCTTTGGAATCCCCTCCTGAGGGGTGTTTGTTTTGACAGTGGGCGTTGCCGGGCCGGTTGGCGACAGGTGCACAGGAAAAGAGGCGAGAGGCCCGTGGTCGTTGGTGCTTGCGCCTGACGGGAACCACTGTTGCCGCGGCGACCGGGGGACGATCTTGCCAGGGAGCCGCGCCTGCTTTACCCTGGTGGCCTATGAAAGAGACCCCCCCCATTAACGGGTGCCTGACTGCGGAAATGCGGTTGGCCTGGCATCTGCGCGATGATATCCGGGCCGAACTGCGTCGGGTCGGCCTGACCCAGGAGACGGATTTTCTGATCTGGTGGTTGACCAGCGCCTGGCGGGAATTCCCGGCCGTAGCAACGGCGGCCCGGCCGCAAGACGTGGCCCTGGTCAATGTCGCTCTTTTCCCGGCGATGGGCGGCGATGACGTCCCCATTACCCGGCTGATGGATTTTGTCTGGCGCTTTCGCAGCCGCGACACCGCAGCCTATGACCACGACACCCCCGCCGGCCGGGCAGCTTTTGTCGCCTGGTTCTACGCCAGCGCGGTACCGGAAATGGATCTTTTTTATCTCCTCGACGCCCGGCAACAGGCCTGGTTGTTCGAGCCGGTCACGCCGTCGCTGCCGCCGCTCGGTCTGCCGCTGCCGCGCCTCGCCCGGCTGACCTGGGCCTCCCGGCCTGATGTCAGGCCGGCCTTTGATCCGGCCACGCCCGAAGGGGCGCTTAGCCTGCTGGCTTGGTATGTGCTCCACGGCGCAGTCGAAATGCGCCACACCGGCCCCCTGGCCTGGACCCCGCCCCTGCCCCTTGCCGCTGACATGCCCGAGCTGCCGGGCCTGACCCGGCAGGCCTTTCTGGCCTGGTTTTCTGACGAAGAGGCCCGAAGCGCCTACGATCCGGCCCGGGCCGAACAGCGTCCGGCCATCATGGCCTGGGCGCGGGCTCTGCCGTCGCCGGCCATTCCGCCAATCCAGGGCCTCGCCACGGCTGTCGTCGGTTGCCGGCCGGCCACGCCCCCGCGCCATCGGTTTGGCGTCAACATCATTGGCTACGCCCGGGGGGAACTCGGCATCGGCGAGGATTCGCGCATGTGCGCCGAGTCCCTGGCCGCAGCCGGTGTGCCCTTTTCCGTGGTCAACATCAAAACCGGCCCAGGAACCCGGCAGGCGGATACCTGGCTTGACGCCTGCATCAGTGATGAGCTGCCCTATCCGGTCAATATTTTTTGTTTAACCGGCCTGGACACGACCCGGCTGTGGCTGGAGCGCGGCGCCGAACTCTTCGCCGGGCGCGTCAACATCGGCTATTGGCCCTGGGAATTGCCCGGCTGGCCCGAGGCCATGGCCGACGCCTACCGGTTGGTGGACGAATTGTGGCTGTCCACGGTCTATACCCGGGACGCCTTTGCCACCACCGCCCCGGTCCCCTGTCGCGTCATGCCCATGGCCGTGACCGTGGACCGCCTGACGCCGATCGCCCGCTCCCGGTTCGGCCTGCCCGAAGACCGGTTTTTGTTTCTCTATGTCTTTGACGCCAATTCCTATCTCACCCGGAAAAACCCGTTAGCCGCCGTGGCCGCCTTCCGGGAGGCCTTTCCCGGCGGACACGAGCCGGTGGGGCTGGTGCTCAAAACCATGAATCCCCGGGCCGAGGATCCGCGCTGGCGCACCCTGGCCGCCGCTGCCGCCGCCGATCGCCGTATCACCATCCTTGCCGACACCCTGGATCGGGGCGAGGCCTTGGGACTCTTTGCCGCCTGCGACGCCTATGTGTCGCCGCACCGGGCCGAGGGGTTCGGCCGGACCCTGGCCGAGGCCATGCTCCTGGGCAAGCCGGTCATCGCCACCGGGCATTCCGGCAACGCCGATTTTCTGACCCCGGAGACAGGCTTCCCGGTGGCCTATCGTCTCGTGCCGGTCGGCCCCGGGGAATATCCCTTTGGCCAGGGGATGCTCTGGGCCGAGCCGGACCGGGCCGAGTTGGCCCGGACCATGCGGCTGGTGGTCGCCCAACCGGGACTGGCCCGACAGCGGACGCAGGCCGGGCGGGACCTGATCGCCAGCCGCCACGCTCCCCAGGCCGTGGGCGCGGCCTATCAGGAGCGGTTGCGGCAGCTGGCCGGCCTGCCATAGGGTGTTGCGGGGGATGCTTCCGACGGGATGAAGTAACGCTCCGGCCGCCCGGCATTTTTGCCTGTTTTTTTTCGCCTTACCCCATGCGCCCGGCCACGGTCGGGTCGTGGCGAAGCGTGCGGCGCACAAAGGCGGTGATGCGGCCCAGGTCGCCGTGCCCAAGGGCGTTTGCCCCTTTGGCGGCCAGACGCAGGCCTTCGCCGAGCACGTAGGCGGCCTTGTAGAGCCAGACGGGATTTAGGCGGCTAAAAAAGCGCACTAGGCCCGGCGAGGCCAGGGCGGCATACACCCGGGCCGGGATGTGCTGGAAGGTCAAGAGATAGAGCAGGAAGGCCGGGTAGCTACGCCGGGGCGCGATGTAAAACGGGCGGCGGTAGATGTCCGTTTCCTCATCACCAATGCGGCCTTCGGACTTGGCCCGGCGGTAGAGTTCGGTTTCCGGGAAATAGACCAGACTGGCGATGGCCAGCCCGAAGGGTTTGGGCAGACGCATAAGCAGGCCGACGGTGGCCAGTAGATCGGCCTCGTCTTCCCAGGGCGCGTCGATGATGACGTGGTAGTCCGGGGTGAGGAGTTTTCCCCGGCGGGCGTGCAAGAGTTCGGCCCCGGTTATGACCGTGGCTTCGTCTTCGGGGCGGCCGAAAATTTCGCGCAGCTTGGGGCTGCCGGTCTGGATGCCCATTTCCACGTAGCAAAGGCCCGCGTCGATAAGTACATCGAGCTTGGCCGCATCAAGGGTCGTTGGCGAAGCCTGGCAGTAGAGCGGCAGGCCGATGTCCTTCTTATAGACGGCGGCAAATTCGGTCAGCCAGTCGAGACGGCGGGAAAAAAAGGTGTCGTCGAACAGCTGGATCGCTTCAATGAACGGATAGCGGGCGGTGATGTCCCGCAGTTCGGCCATGACGTGGGCCACGCTTCGGTGGCGGAAATACGGCACGCCGCCACCGCGAAAAAGCGCCTTGACCGTCGGCACGTTGCAATAGGAGCAACTGTGCGGACAGCCTCGGTCGGTCATGGTGCGATAGGCCGTACGCAGCCGGCCGCCGAAATACGGGAGCTTTGGGAGCGCCCGGGCCAGCACTTCGGGGCGAAGCGGCACGATGCGCCCGAGTTCCGGGGCCAGGGCGTACTGATTTTCGCCGCTGAAATCGAAAAAGGGCAGGGCGTCGAGATCAGGGACCAGGGGAGCCAGACCGTTGTCGATCACCCCGTCCTGGCCCATGGTCCACAGGCCCGGAATGTCGGTCAGGCTGCCGCCGGTTGCCAGGGCTGCGGCCAGGGCGTCCAGGGCGGCCTCGCCCTCGCCCCGGCAGACGAAATCGGCGTGCTCAAGGGCCTCGATGGGGCGCACCGTGGCGTGGACGCCGCCCCAGACGACCGGGATGCCCAGACGCTCGCGCACTGCGGCGGTCAGCTGCACGGCCCGGTCAAAATAATTGGTGAAAAACGACACGCCGACCAGATCGGCCCCGGCCGTGAGGCCAAGGGCCTGCTCGATGACCGCGTCGGAATAGCGGTAGACGAAAGACCCGTCCTCCTGGGACAGGCCGATGCTGCCGGGAAAGAGGATCAACCGCACGTCGTGGCCGGCCCCGGTCAGACTCGCTTGCAGGCTGCGCACGCCAAAGGCCGAGAGGTCCGGCGGCGTCGGCGACAAAAGGACAATGCTGGCCACGGCGGCTACCCGTTTATTTCCAGGATTTTGGCGTCAATGGCGGCCATCAGGGCGTCGAAGCCTTCCTGGGCCAGGACCACCATGATGTCGCCGGTGACCTGGAAACGCTCCAGGGCAAAGTGCGCCCGCACATACAGGGTCACGGTGTTGCAGGCGTCGGCCACGGCCAGGAGCGGGTCGAGGCTTTTGGCCGTGGTCAGGGGCTGGTAGACGACGTGCAGGCCAAGCACGGTGCCCATGGCCCCGAGCACGCCGACCAAAATGACGTTGCCGACCTCGCGCAGGGTGTCGTCGCGCATGGCCTCCGAGGGGTCGTCGATGCCCATGGCGGCGGTCAGGCCGCTGGTCAGTTTGGCGGCGTCGCCGTAGGCAAAGGCCAGGGCGGTCATGCCCATCATCGGGCCGACAAAGGGCAGGAACACGCCCTCGCACAGGCTCGGGCAGCGTCCGGCCGTGGCGGCGGTCAGGGTCGGGCGGCTCATGATCCGGATTTCCGGGGCCGAGAGCTTCACGTGGCTGTCGCACATGCGATTGAGCGCCTCGGCCGCCCGGCCAAGGCCGATATTGACGCACTCGCTTAACAGATCCATGCGCGCTTCGAGACTGATGGCAGCTGTCATGTACCGTTTCCTCCTGCCTGACCCGCTGAACATACCCGTACCGGGTCGGCTTGGAAATCCCCATCATGCGGCCCTGGGCACTTGCGCCGAAGCCGACTTCGCGGCCAAGGCGCATGAACCGGGCCTGTCTGTCGCCAAACAGGCCCGGCGGCCGTTTGAGGGGGGAGGCTCGGCAGGCAGG